>CACYWH010000005.1 GCA_902778125.1 uncultured Erysipelotrichaceae bacterium
TAGACAAACTTATGTTTGTATAATATAATATTTTTAGGAGGGTTCATATGATATATTTAAAAGAGTTTAAATTTCTAGATGCCAAAAGAGAAAACGATTTATTTGAAATGGAAACTAGAAAAATATATAATTCTTACTATCCTGTAGGAATACTTTCTTTTAAAGATTTGGAAAGAGTAAAATTTTCTAATATTACTATATTTTGTGGTGGTAACGGTTGTGGTAAATCAACAGTATTAAATATTATTGCTGAAAAATTAAATGCTATGAGAAAAAGTAGAATTGATAAGGGGGATTTTTTTAATTTGTATGTAAGATATTGTGATTATGATATGTTTAATGAACCTTATGAAATTAAAGTTATAACTAGTGATGATGTTTTTGATTATATGCTCGATGTTAGAAGTATTAATATGCATGTTAATAGAAGAAAGGATTCTTTAAGTAGGGAATATATTGAAAATAAATATTCTCATAAAAATAGTTCAATTTCACAATATAACGAACTTAAAGATAGCTATGAAGCAAAAACCAAAAGTATGTCACATTATGTTAGACAAAGATTAGTAAATAATAATATAATTGAACACTCTAATGGGGAATCAGCTTTAGAATTTTGGGAAAAAGAAATTGATGAAAATAGTATTTATATATTAGATGAACCTGAGAATAGTTTATCTGCTGAAAATCAATTAAAATTAAGACAATTTATTGAGGATTCGGCTAGATTTTATAATTGTCAATTTATAATATCAACACATTCTCCTTTTTTACTTTCTTTGACTGATGCATTAATATATGATTTAGATAGTGTACCTGTAGTTACTAAAAAATGGACTGAATTAAATAGTATTCAAACATATAAAAAATTCTTTGATGAGCATAGTAATGAATTTGAAAAATAATTTAAAAATTATGTCAAACTTTGTTGATATAATTTTTTTAAATATGTATAATTAAATAAGGTGAGAGTAGTGAAAGATAATAAATTAACTAGGTTTTTTAATACAACAAATTTTAATAGTGATTTCACTAAATATTTCAATAATGCTTCTGTAAAAGAAGTGCTTTTAAATAAAAAAAATAGTAAAATGACTATGGTTATTGAAATAGATAACTTGCCTAGTGTAGAAGTGTTTAAAGAATTATATGAAAAAGGTAAAACTTTAAATGGAGTTAAAACTTTTAGAGTTAAATTTATATTAGGGAATGAAAGTGATAAATTAAAAGAATATTTTGATTATTATTTTGATATTCTTATTAGTAAATGTCCGATGTTAAATTGCATTGATAGAGATAAAATAGTGTTTGATGAGAATACTATTAAGATAGATGTTTTAAATGATACTGAAGAAAATAAAATAAATGATATTAAGGAAAACATTGAAATATTTTTAACTGATATGGGATTTAGTGATATTAATGTAATTGCTAATATAAATGAAGAGGAAAGAAAGAAATTCAAAGAAAGTTTAGAAACTGTTAAGGAAGTTGTTAAATCTAAGAAAGATATAGAAGTAATAAGAGGAAATAAAATAGCAGGTGAATCTTCTAAAATTAGTAATTTAATATCTAATGAAGATAATGTTATATTGGTTTCTAGTATATTTGGTATAGAGGGTATAAGTACACCTAAAGGATGGTTTATAATTACTCTTAAATTAACTGATTTAACTGATAGTATAGTTGCTAAAATATTTACTAGAAAAAAAGAAGAATTTGATTTTCTAATGTCTAAATTAAAAACTGGTAAGTGGTATAAGTTTAAGGGATATGTGAAATACAATGAAAGAAGTAATGATTTTGAATATACTCCTAATGATATAGAAACTTATAATAAAGAAGAAACTAAAATTGTAGATGATGCTCCTGTTAAAAGAGTAGAATTACATGCCCATACTATGATGAGTCAAATGGATGGAGTTACTAAACTTAATCTTTCTGATCATACTTGTGAACTTATATCCAATTGTATTGATATGGGATATAAAGCCGTTGCTATTACTGATCATAATGGATGTCAAGCATTTCCAATATGTTATCAATTAATTAGTTCATATAATAAGAAACAAGAAGACCCTAATAAAAAGTTTAAGGGATTATATGGAGTTGAACTTACTTTAGTTGATGATACAGTAAATATAGTTGTAAGACCTAGTGATGAAAAATTAAAGGGAACTACATTTGTAGTGTTTGATACAGAAACAACAGGTTTTAATGCTGCTTCTGGAGATGTAATGATTGAAATTGGAGCAGTTAAAATTAAAGACGGAGAAATAATTGATAGATTTGATGAATTTATAAATCCAGGTAGAAAAATACCTCAAAAAATTACTGAACTTACATTAATTACTGATGATATGGTAAAAGATGCTGATAATGAAGCAAATGTTACAAAGAGATTCTTAGAATGGGCAAGTGGTCTTCCTATGGTAGCTCATAATGCTAAATTTGATATTTCATTTATTGAAGCATCTATGAAAAAAAATAATCTAGGTGAATTTAAAAATACTGTTATAGATACATTAGAATTATCAAGAGCATTAGATCAAGGGTTTGCTAAACATAGTTTGTCTGCTCTTGTTAAAAGATATAATGTTCCATTTGATGAAGAAGCACATCATAGAGCAGATTATGATGCTGAAGGTACTGCTTTAGTATTTCATAAAATGATTCAAAAATTAATTAGTCAAAATTATGAAACAATATCATCTTTAGAAAAATTGGTTTCAAAAGATGAAATGTATAAATTTGGAAGAACATTTCATTTTAATGCTATTGCAATAGATAGAAAAGGCCTTAAGAATTTATTTAAAATTATTAGTCTTGCTAATACCACTTATTTATATAAAACTCCAAGAATATTAAGAAGTAAATTAAATGAATTAAGAGAAGGATTATTAATTGGTAGTGGTTGCTATGAAAGTGAAGTTTTCTTAGAGGCAAGAAGTAAAGATGGAGAAGAACTTACAAATATTATTAATTTTTATGATTATATTGAAGTTCAACCACCTGAAGTATATGATCATTTATTACAACTTGGGGATTTTGCTAATAGTTTGGAACTTAAAAATCATATTAAGAAAATAATCGATGCCACTAAAAGTGCTGGAAAAATTATTGTAGCTACGGGAGATGTGCATCATTTTAAGAGAGAAGATAAAATATATAGAGAAATTATAGTAAATCAAAAAGTTCCTGGCGGTGGAAGACATCCACTTGCTAAAACAGGAATTAAGAGTATTCCTTCTCAACATTTTAGGACTACTAATGAAATGCTTGAAGATTTTAATTTCTTAGATAAAGATCTTGCATATGAAATTGTTGTTACAAATACTAATAAAATTGCAGATATGGTAAGTGAAATTGAGGTAATTATTGATACACATGGTATACCATATTCTCCTAGAGTTAAAGCAGATGATGGTAAAAGTTATTTGGATTGCCCAAGAGTTGTTACAGACTTAGTATTTACAACTGCAGAATCTTGGTATGGACATCCACTTCCTTTAAATATTGAAGAAAGAATATCTAAAGAATTATATGGAGATGTTGTATATAATTATTGGTACAATAAGGTAAAAAATGAGAATTCTGATTTAAGTGAAGAAGAAATAGTTACCAAAACATTCTCTCATGTTCATGAAACTTTAGTTTCTGGTTTTGATAAAGTAAAAGAAATTGTAAGAGATTTAGTGTTAAGTAAATGGACAGATGAAGATGGTGAACAAACTGAAGATGCTATTAATAAAAAGGTAAAGAAAGAACTTGGTGGTATTATTGGTGGAGGATTTGATCCAATATACCTAATAGCTCAAAGACTTGTTAAACACTCTAATGATGATGGATATATAGTAGGCAGTAGAGGTTCTGTAGGTAGTAGTTTTGTAGCAACTCTTATGGGTATAACAGAGGTTAATCCTTTACCAGCTCATTATAGGTGTTTAAATTGTAAACACAGTATATTCGAAGATGAAGAAGGTAAACAACTAGGTGCTACATATTCAAGTGGTTTTGACTTACCAGATAAAAAATGTCCTAAGTGTGGCAGTATGATGAAAAAAGATGGTCAAGATATGCCATTTGCAACCTTTCTTGGATTTAATGCAGATAAAGTACCAGATATAGATTTAAACTTTTCTGATTTAAATCAAGCAAGTGCCCATGAATATACTAAAGTATTATTTGGGGTAGATAACGTTTACAGGGCTGGAACTATAGGTACTGTTGCTGATAAAACGGCTTATGGATATGTTCGTGGATACTTTGAAGATAAAGGTATCATGGATAAAAGAAGTTGTGAAATTGAAAGACTTGCTATAGGTTGTACAGGTGTTAAAAGGACAACTGGCCAACATCCAGGTGGTATCGTAGTTGTTCCTGATTATATGGAAGTATTTGATTTTACTCCATTCCAATTTCCTGCTGATGATCCAACTTCTGCATGGAGAACAACTCACTTCGATTACCATTCAATAGAGTCTAATTTATTAAAATTAGATATATTAGGTCATTCTGATCCTACTCAATTAAGGCTAATTAGAGATTTAAGTGGTGATGATGTATTAAAGGTACCACTTGATGATAAAGATACAATGAGTATATTTTCAAGTACAAAAGTATTAGGCGTTACCAATGAACAAATAATGTGTCCTACTGGTACACTTGGAATACCTGAATTTGGAACACCATTTACTATTGGAATGGTTGATGAAACAAAACCAACCACATTTGCCGAACTTACTAAAATATCTGGTCTATCTCATGGTACTGATGTATGGCTTGGAAATGCAAGAGATTTATGTACTCCAGATGAAAATGGTAATATTAAAGTACCATTTAAAAATGTTATTGGATGTCGTGATGATATTATGGTATATCTTATGTATCATGGTGTAAAACCAATCAAAGCATTTAAAATAATGGAATTTGTTCGTAAAGGTAAAGCATCAAAAGATCCTGCAGGATGGAGTGAACATAAACAAACAATGATTGATGCTGGAATAGATGAATGGTTTATAAATTCATGTGAAAAAATTAAATACATGTTCCCTAAAGCTCATGCTGCCGCGTATGTAACTAGTGCATTTAGAATTGCATGGTATAAGGTTCATAAACCTAAATATTTTTATGCTTCATGGTTCTCTACAAAAGCAACTGATTTTGACATTGATACAATGATAAAGGGTTATGATGCTATTAAAAATAGAATCATTGAAATAAAGGAAAAGGGAAACGATGCAACAAATAAAGAAGGTGGCATTTTGGAATGCTTAAATGTTGCTCTTGAAATGGCAGCAAGAAATATTAAAATAACACCATTTAATTTATATAAAAGTAAAGCACTTACATTTGATATAGATGAAGATGGTAATTTAATTCCACCATTTGTAACTATTGATGGACTTGGCGAAACAGTTGCGAAGAACATTGAAAGAGAAGCGGCATTAAAACCATTTATTAGTATTGAAGATTTTCAAAATAGATGTAAAGTATCTTCTACCTTAGTAGATAAAATGAGAAGTATGGGAATATTTGACGGGTTAAGTGAAAGTTCTCAATTAAGCTTATTTGACTTTGAGGTGTAGCTATGAAAGTAGTAGTATTAGGTAGTAGTAGTGCTGGGAATTCAACTTATGTCGAAATGAATAATGTTAAATTTTTGATAGATGCAGGACTACAATTTGGATATTTAAAAGATAAACTATATGATATTAATGTTGATCCTAAAGAACTTGATTTCATAATAGTGACGCATGCTCATATTGATCATGTTAGAAGTATACACTCATTTAATAGAGTATATGGTACTAAAATATTTATATCTATAGATACATTAAATGAATATTCTAAAAAAGATTGCTTAAAAGATGTTGTACTTTTTGATGAACTTGATAATATTATGGGAATAAAGTTTGATAAAGTTCCTATATCGCATGATAAAAAAGGATATGGATTTGTCTTTGAATATAATAATATATCTTTAGCTTATATGGCAGATACTGGAATGATTCATTCAAAATTTCATGATAAATTTAAGAACAAAACCATATATTTATTTGAAAGCAATCATGACGTAGAAATGGAAATGAATGGTACTAAAGATCAAATGACTAAATTAAGAAACATTGGGGACGAAGGCCATTTGTCTAATGAAGATTGTGCAATGTATTTATCACATTTTGTTGGAAATAATACTAAAATAGTTATGCTAATTCATATAAGTGACCATGATAATACTCATGAACTTGCGTACAATGTTAACAGGGATGCATTAGATGATAGGATCAAATTATATATATCAAATAAAGATAGTTTAAGTGAAATAATAGAAATTAATTAAAGCACATATAATGTGCTTTTTAAATTTATAAAAATAGTGTAAAATAATATTAGGTGAATGTAATGAAAAAAAGAGCAATTTTGATAGATGGAAATAACTTATTATTTAGAAGTTACTATGCTACTGCATACAATGGAAATTTAATGAAGAATTCTAAGGGATTCCCTACAAATGCTTTATATGGATTTATCAATATGATTAATAAAATAATTAATGAAGAAAATCCTGAATATGTAATGATAGCATTTGATAAAGGGCATAATTTTAGACAGGATATGTATGACAATTATAAAGATGGTAGAATAGAAACTCCACAAGATTTAAAGATACAATTTCCAGTTGCTAAAGAAATATGTACGTTAATGGGCATTAAATATATTGAATGTGATAATTATGAGGCGGATGATATAATTGGTACATTTGCTAGAATGGCTGATGAAGATAAAAATTACAATGCAACGATAATAAGTAGCGATAAAGATTTATTACAACTTATTAGTGATGAGGTGAATGTTAAATTATTAAAACAAAAAGATTATATAATGATGGATGAGAAAACATTCATGGAATATTATAAGGTTCCTCCAATTAGGATGATTGACTTAAAAGCTTTAATGGGAGATGCCTCTGATAATATACCTGGTGTTAAAGGAATAGGGGAAAAAACGGCTATATCATTACTTGAAAAATATGGAACACTTGATGGAGTATATGAACATATAGATGAAATTAGTGGTAAAACTAAAGAAAAACTATTAAATGATAAAGATAATGCTTATTTTTCATTTAAACTTGCCACTATATTCAAATCAATACCGTTTGAATATACATTTGAAAGTATTAAATATAATGGTATAGATAGAGAAAAACTAATAGAAAAATATAAGGAATTAGAATTTAATTCTTTTCTAAAAAATATTCCTAGCGATAATAAACCAACAAATGAAGAATATGAGATAGTTCATGGTAAAATTGATATTCCTCATAAAAAATCATATTATATCGAACTTGATGGCATTAATTATCATACTGCATCTTTGATAGGCGCATCTATATATGATGGTAAAAAGTCATATTATTTTGATGAAGCAAGTTTACTATTAAATAGAGATTTATTTGAAGAGTCTTTAGCAACATTTGATCAAAAGAAAAATATTGTATTTTTAAATAGATATGGTATAAAATCTAAAACCTCTTTTGATATATTAATAGCTGCTTATTTATTAAATTATAATTTTAAGGATGATTTATCATATTTAATGAATACTTTCGGTATTGATTCTCCTTATTATGACAATATTATAAGCCCTAGAAGTAAATATACTCAACAAGAATTAGAATTATCTATAGTTAAAAAAGCTAAATTTTTATATGAAAAATGCAGTGAATTTGAAGACAAATTAAAAAGTGAAGAACTATATGATTTATATTTTAATATAGAGCATCCTTTAATAGATGTACTTGCTGATATGGAAATAACTGGTATAAAAGTATTACCTGAAGTAATAGATGATCTTTCATTAGATATTAAAACAAAATTAGAAATGATAGAAGGAAGAATATATAATTATGCTGGTGAACAATTTAATATTTCTAGTCCTAAACAATTAGGCACTATTCTGTATGATAAATTGGGATTACCTAAGGGAAGAGGCAAAAATGCTACTTCTACTGCTCATGATGTATTAATTAAATTTAAAGATAAACATCCAATTATAAATGAATTATTAGAATATCGAAATTTAAGTAAATTATTATCTACTTATTTAGATACATTTAATTCATATATTCAAAGTGATGGTAAGATTCATACAATATACAAACAAACTGGTACTAGAACCGGAAGATTATCAAGTATAGAGCCAAATTTGCAAAATATTCCTGTAAGAAGTGAAGAAGGAAGAAAGATAAGAAAAGCTTTTATTCCAAGTGAAAAATCATATCTCTTATCTAGTGATTATTCTCAAATTGAACTTAGAATTTTAGCACATATTAGTAATTGTCCTAATTTAATTCAAGCATTTATTAATGATGAAGATATACATACTCATGTTGCGAGTGATATATTTGGTGTAAGTGAAATAGAAGTTACTAAAAACATGAGAAGAACTGCTAAAGCGGTAATATTTGGTATTGTATATGGTATTAGTGGATATGGCCTTGGTGAGAACCTTGATATAACACCAACTGAAGCTAAAAAGTATATTGATAAATATTTACATTTATATCCTGAAGTAGATAAGTATATGAAGGATATTGTTGAAAAAACTCGCGAATTGGGTTATGTAAGAACATTATTTAATAGAAAAAGAGAAATTGAGGAAATTAAAAACACTAACTATTTAATTAGATCAATGGGTGACAGGATGGCATTAAATACACCAATTCAAGGTACTAGTGCTGATATATTAAAACTTGCTATGATTAAGATATATAATATTTTAAAAGAAAAAAAATATAAGACAAAAATGATATTACAAGTTCATGATGAATTAATATTTGATGTTAAAGAAGACGAACTTGAAGAAATAAAAGAAATTGTAAAAAATGAAATGGAAAATATATATAAATTATCTGTTCCATTAAAAGTTGAAATTAACTATGGTAAAAATTGGTATGATGCAAAATAGTCAAGATATTAATCTTGACTATTTATTATTGGTTTGTTTTTAATTTCCTCATCCATTATATCTTGATACATTAGTGAGTATAATAGATTGGCTCTATTTTCAATTTGTAATATTCTATAATGATCAGTATCATATTTATTTAATATAGGATATTGTAAAGTTCCTTTAATACTATTTAAATATTTTTGACCTTTGTCAGTAAATCCTAGTATTCTTATATATTCCAAATTTCTAATACTTTGATTTTCTTCTTTAGTTAATGAAAATAAAATATGGTTTAACATTCTAGATATTTTATTATATGTATATCTTTTTGATTTTATCTTTATAATTAATTCATCTAATGAATTACATTTATTTATTACTTTTTTAATTCTTGAATCTATTCCTTCATCTACATCTAGATATTTATCTAAATTATCTTCACTTAATATTTTATATTTTAAGTATTCAAAATATTTATCGTTTAAAGTTTTTTCTTTTAATATATCATATGCATCTTTTGGAACTTTATTTTCAAAAGAAATATTATTTTTTATTCTATGTCTAATATTTCTTGCAGAAACTATACTTTCTTCTGAAAGGGTATCATGATACTTAGTAGTTCTCTTTATATTGTATAAATCCATTACATAGTCATTTTTATATAGTTCCTTTATATAACTTAATGCAAGTAATTCATTAGGTTCTACTATTTCAGTGTGTATTATTTCTTTTAATGCCTTATTTAATGCAGTAGGGTAATTAAATCCTTTTTTTAGGTACTTTCTCACACCATCATCATATGTTATGTCAAATAATTGTGTTCTGGCTGCTGCTTTAATATCTTCTAAATTATCTTTTTCAAGACCAAAACATAGTGTATCTATTTGCATTTGATTTAATATTTTTATGGCATATTTTGCAAATATATCGCTTCCCTGAACAGTAAATAAATAGGGAAGTTCTATTACTATATCAACTCCATGATTTAATGCAATTTTAGTCTTTTCATATGGGGTTAGAACTGATAATTCTCCTCTTTGAGTGCATACAGATGACATACATACAATAATAATACTCTCTTTATATTTTTCTTTAATTTTTTTAATTTGATATAAGTGTCCATTATGAAATGGATTATATTCTACAACAATACCAACTATATTTTGCATAAACGAATCCCCTTTCTTTATTAAAATTATAGCAAAATATGTAATTTTTGCAATAAAATAGCAAATTATACTTGATATTTTTAAGTTTTTATGAGAAAATACTTTAGCGAAGCAAATATTTTATGACTAACTAGATGTGAAGGAGGAATAAAAATGAAATTAAATATTACATTATTCGGTGCATTACCTTTTAGAAGAATTAGTAAAACTGCTAAAAGACAAAGAAGAACACATTTAAAGAAAACTGCTCCTACTGTTAGCACTTGTCCTAATTGTGGTGCTGTAGTTGCTCCTCATAGAGCTTGCACTAAGTGTGGATATTACAAGGGTAAAGAAGTAATTAAAGTTAATAATGAAGAAACAAAATAAACTAACTTACAGTTAGTTTTTTTAATGGGAAAATCTAAAATTTGACTTTTTGTCTCATTTTTGATATAATATTCGCCAATAACGGAGGAGAATAGTTTCTATAGGGGGTAAATATGGAAAATTTAAAAGAATTAATAGATTATATTAATAGTAATTTTAAAGAGAATAAAAAAGATAATTTAAATAATTTTTATAATGTAGTATTAAAATATGATGAAACTGATAATTTATCAATTGATGAATCAATTGAAATATTAGAAAAATGTCCCAAAATATCTGAAGTAATATCTGATATAAGGGAAACTGGAATTGATTTTAACTCATCATTATTTCAAGCATATGCTTTAGTTAATCAATCTGGTAAAACTCCTAGATTAGATAAAGCTGATATGTTAAGGGAATATGAATATTCATTAGATGAAAGAATGCCATTAGAGGCTGGGTCTGCTGAAAAATCATATGTTAAAAAGTATAAAGAAGAAGATGAATCATTAGATTATGGATATACTTATGATGTTG
Organism: uncultured Erysipelotrichaceae bacterium; assembly: GCA_902778125.1. GTDB lineage: Bacteria > Bacillota_I > Bacilli_A > RF39 > UBA660 > CAG-1000. The sequence goes on from CACYWH010000005.1 coordinate 11,016, forward strand.
ATGCATTTTTAGGATTAACTAGAAAAGATATAGATTTGGTAAAACTATATTTATCAGAACTTGGCAATTATCCTATATTAACTCGTGAAGAAGAGATAGAATTATTTAAAAAATATAATGAAACTGGTTCAATGGAAGCATATGATAAGATAATAAAACATAATTTAAGACTCGCAGTTTCTGTTGCATGTGCTTATACTGGTAGAGGCCTTGAATTGCTTGATTTAATTCAAGAGGCTAACATAGGATTAATAAAAGCAGTAGAAAAGTTTGATTATAGAAAAGGGTATAAATTCTCAACTTATGCCATTTGGTGGTTAAGACAATCTGTTACTAGAGGTATATCAGATACATCAAGAGTTATTAGAATACCAGTTCATGCAATTGAAAAAATTAATAAAATGAGAGATTATTCAAGAGAATTTGCTCTTAAAAATAATAGAGAACCAAATGAATATGAATTACAATCATATTTCCATATACCTGATGATGTTTTTCCAACATACTATATGGTATTAAAAAATGGATTTGTTGTATCTCTTGATAAAAAAGTTAATACTGAAGATGAAGATTCAAGTTTAGGTGACTTTATTCCATGTGAAGATAATGATATAGAAGAATATGCAGATAGAGATTTCTATAATCAATTTAGAGATGCCTTTGAGAATAGTAATTTACTTACCGAAAGAGAAAAAATAGTAATTAAAAAACGTTATGGATTTGATGGACGCTCACAAACATTAGAAGAAGTAGGTAGAGAATTTGGAGTTACTCGTGAAAGAATAAGACAAATTGAAGTTAATGCACTAAAAAAATTACGTAGAAGCCCTAAATTTAGGGAATATAATCCAAATAGTAAATCATATGCATTAAGATTATATTAAGAAGATATTTATTATCTTCTTTTTTTATTGTTTTTATGTTAAAATTATTTCTATGGAAAGAAATAAAATTAGAAATTTTTGTATAATAGCCCATATAGATCATGGTAAGAGTACTTTAGCCGATAGAATACTCGATGTTTGTGGTGCGGTAAGTGAAAGAGAAAGAAAAGATCAAATTCTTGATTCTATGGATCTTGAACGTGAGCGTGGTATCACTATTAAATTAAACGCAGTTGAATTGAATTATAAAGGATATTTGTTGCATTTAATAGATACACCTGGTCATGTAGATTTTAGTTATGAAGTTAGTCGAAGTTTAGCTGCGTGTGAAGGAGCTATTCTTGTAGTGGATGCTACACAAGGAATAGAAGCTCAAACTTTAGCAAATTTATATTTAGCATTAGATGCTAATCTTAAAATAATACCAGTAATAAATAAAATAGATTTACCTAATGCAAATCCAGAAAAAGTTAAAGATGAACTTGTTAATTCAATAGGTTTTAATAGAGATGAAATACTTTTATGTTCCGGAAAAACTGGGGAAGGTGTAAGTGAACTTTTAGATGCGGTTATTGAGAGAATAGATGCACCTAAAAGTGATAATGATAAACTAAGGGCACTAATATTTGATAGTTATTTTGATCCTTATAAAGGGGTAGTTATACTTGTTAGAGTATTTGATGGAAAGGTTAAAGTTGGAGATAAAATTAAATTTATTAATTCAAATGCTGTTTATGAAGTTTTAGAACTTGGTAAGCATACACCTCATGAAATAAAAAAAGATTCACTTGAAGCGGGTGAAGTTGGATTCATTAGTGCCTCTATTAAAAGTATTACTGAAGTAAGCGTCGGTGATACTATATGTTTAGATGGTGAAGAAGTAGAATCTTTGCCTGGGTATAAGCCAATGAAACCAATGGTATATTCTGGTATTTACCCAATCGATAGTTCTAAATATAATAATCTAAAAGAAGCGTTATTAAAATTAAAATTATCAGATGCTTCTCTTGTTTTTGAACCAGAGACGTCTATAGCACTTGGTTTTGGATTTAGATGCGGTTTTTTAGGGCTTTTGCATATGGAAATCATAGAAGAAAGAATCGAACGTGAATTTGGTATTGATATAATTGCTACTAGTCCATCTGTTATTTATGAAGTATTATTAAACGACGGAAATAGTATTAATATTGATTCTCCATCCAAAATGCCAGATCCTACAAAAATATCTAAAATTTTAGAGCCATATGTAAACTGTAATATATATGTTCCAAGTCAATATGTTGGAGCAATTATGGAATTATGTCAGGACAAAAGAGGTATATATAAAAATTTATCTTATCTTGACGAGACTAGGGTAAATATATTATATGAGCTTCCATTATCTGAAATAGTTTATGATTTCTTTGATAAATTAAAGAGTTATACTAAGGGTTATGCATCATTTGATTATGATTTTATTGGAAATAAAGAGAGTAAACTTGTTAAAATGGATATCTTATTAAATGGTGAAGTAATTGATGCATTAAGTATAATTGTTCATAAAGATTTTGCATATAATAGAGGAAAAATTATATGTCAAAATTTGAAAAAAATAATACCTAAACAAATGTTTCAAGTCCCCATTCAAGCGGTTATTGGTTCAAAAGTTATTGCTAGAGAAGATATATCTGCTCTTAAAAAGAACGTACTTGCTAAATGTTATGGAGGAGATGTATCTCGTAAACGTAAACTTCTAGAAAAGCAAAAAGAGGGAAAGAAAAGAATGAAACAAGTTGGTAGTGTATCAATACCTCAGGAAGCATTTCTATCAATATTAAGTACAGATAGTGAGGAATAATTATTTAAAGAAAGTAAGAGTATCATTATATGATGGATTACTTTCTTTTTTTATTATATTGCTCTCTAGTGCATCAGAAATTATATTGTTTTTTTTAAAGAAACTTTTTTCTCTTGTAACATAAGGTTTAACTTGTCTATATACAGGAATAGTTTTCTTAATTACTCCTAGTGTTTTATTTGTATTACTTATAATATTTGATAAATTAATATTTTTTAAAATACTTAGTAAATTAATATTCATGACTATCACCTAATTTATTATATTAATATTTTTTATAAAAGTGAAAAAATATTCTTTTTATTTTTATTTTATTATGTTATAATTTTAATGTATAGAATAAGGGGAAGAACTTATGGCAGAGAAAAAGGCGGATCTTAAAGCAAATAAAAAAGTATCTAAAGCTAAGAAGACTAACAAGCCAGTTGTTGATAATAGTACAAATACTGTCGAAACAACTAATACTGTACAAGTAAAGAATGAAAATAGTGTAGTTTCAGTTAAAGAAAATAATACAGCACAAAAGCCTCAAGCTGCTGTAGCCAATCAAACTGAAGTAAAAAATACTACTCCAAGTGTTAGTCCAAAGCCAAAGAAAAAAGGATTTTTATTTAAGTTAGTTGATGGTATAATTTATTTTATTGTATCATTTTTTACGTATTTATTTTTTGGCTTTAAAGGAATTTTTTCAACATTATGGAAATATATTTTTAGATTTGTCTTTAATGAAATCTTTATATTATTTTATTCAATGTACCAAGGTCTACTTTATATCTTAGAAACAATATTTGTAAATATTCCCGCATCAATATATAACTATGTAGGTAAATATATATATAAAGCATATTCAAAAGTTAAACTTTATTTTGAAAATCAAAAGAAAATAAGACAAGAAAGTGCTACTAATAGTAAGACATTAATGCAAAGACTTAATGACTATATTGTAGAAAAATATGAAAATATACCATTTGTAAGAGCTGCTCGTGAAAAGAAAGAAGCTAGTTTAATGGTTATGACAATTGATCCTAATAGTGATGATGTAGTTAAAACTGAAAAGAAACAAACATATAAATATATTGCAAGAAATAAAGAAGGTAAATTAGAAACTGGATATTTTGCAGCTCATTCTAAAATGGATGTATATGCATATTTAACTGATAAAGCCATGACAGTATATGAAATAACTACTAGTTGGGCTATTAATTTCTTCCATACTGAATCTTCATCTATTAAACGTAAGATGAAAAATAAAGACTTGATATTCTGGTTAGCTCAATTATCTACATATATTAAGGCTGGTATTCCACTTGCTGATGCTGTTAAAGTTCTTGCGCGTCAAGATAAAAGAAAAAAATATAGAGCGGTTTATGATGCTATTATATATGAGCTTACAATGGGAGAAAGTTTTAGTGAAGCTTTAAAGAAACAAGGTAATATTTTCCCACCATTACTAGTTAATATGATTAAATCTGCTGAAATGATTGGTAATATAGAAGATACACTTGATGAAATGAGCGATTATTATCAAGAAATTGAAGATACTAAGAAAGCAATTATTAGTGCACTTACTTATCCATCATTAATATTAGTATTTGCTCTTGGAATTGTTGTGTTTATGCTTGTATATATTGTCCCTAAATTTGTAGAAGTATATGAAAGTATGAATGCTCAATTAAATCCTATTACTGAAATAACGTTAAATATATCTGCATTCTTAAAAACACATTATATGAATGTAATTAGTTGGATTTTAATTATAGTGTTTGGTTATACTCTTTTATATAAAAAAGTTAAATTATTTAAAACTATGATGCAAAATTTCTTTATGAAATTGCCTGTAGTTGGGAATTTAATTATATATAAAGAAATGTCATTATTTGCTAGAACATTCGCAACATTAAATAAGAATAATGTTCTTTTGACAGATAGTATTGATATTTTAGGTAAAATAACTAATAATGAAATTTATAAAGCAATAATGTATCGAACTATTAATAATCTTCTTAAAGGTGAAAAAATGAGTGAATCATTTAAAGATCACTGGGCAGTTCCTGAAGTTGCATATTATATGATTGTAACAGGTGAATCAACAGGTGAATTATCAACTATGCTTGATAAAGTAGGTGACTATTATCAAAAACTACAACGTAATATGGTTAATCAAATTAAGACATTTATAGAACCAGTTATGATAGTTTTCTTGGCAATTGTTGTAGGATTTATATTAATTGCTATAGTAGTTCCAATGTTTGGTATTTATGAAACAATTCAATAAGGGGGATTTATGAAATTATATATATCATTATTTCTGTTTATACTAGGATCTGTGGTGGGTAGTTTTTTAGGATGTATGGGATATAGAATTCCAAACAAAATAAAAACTACCTTTCCGCCTAGTTTTTGTTCGGAATGCAATAAAAAACTTAAATGGTACATGAATATTCCTATTGTTTCTTACATATTTTTAGGTGGCAAATGTGCCTATTGCAAGAAACCAATTGGATTTATATATTTTTTTACTGAAATATTATGTGCATTTTTGTTTGTATTAAATAATTTATTATATGGATTTAGTATTAATTTTTTCATAAGTACAATTTTATCTTGTGTACTTATTGTTACTATAGTAAGTGATTTTTTATATTATTATATATCAGATAGGGTATTAATTATTTCAGTGATTGCAATAATAGTTACATTATATGCATTCACTGGTGCAAATGAAGTCTTAAAAGCTATAATTAATGGTGCTTTAATGTTTGGAATTATGTATGCAATAAAATTGCTTGGTAATTTTATATTTAAAAGAGAATCTTTAGGTGATGGAGATATTAAGTTAATGGGTGTTATATCCCTTGCTATTGGTGTTATGAATAGCTTTTGTGCTTTGTTTTTAGCATCAGTAATTGGATTAATATATTCATTGTTTATATCAAAAATTAATAAAGATGGCATAATTCCATTTGGTCCATTTTTGCTAATAGGAGGAATGTTATCTATATATTTCTCAGAATTTTTTGCACATATTTTTCACGTTTTGATATAATCTATTGACTATAAACATGAAAAAAATTATAATTATTATGTATGGTAGAGTTACGATAATGTCGTAACTATATATATATATATGAAAGGAGTTATCATGGAAAAATCAAATAATTATGTTTTGTTTGGAGTATTAGCATTGGTAGTATCACTTGTTGCAGTATCTCTTGCATATGCTGGATTTACAGCAACATTAAATATTAGTGGTAGTGGTACAGTAGTAAATGCTAAGTGGGATGTTCATTTTGCTAATTTGGCATTAGATGAAAATACTGGTGTTACTGTTAATACTGCACCATCAATAAAAGGAACTGATACAACAATTATTGAAGGCCTAGATGTATCATTTACAACACCAAATACTTCTGTAAGTTATACATTTGATGTAGAAAATAGAGGTACATTTGATGCAAAATTAAGTGGACTTACTATTGGTGCTCCATCTTGTAGTGGTGATCCTAAAGCAGCTACTGTTTGTGATTATATAACATATAAGTTATATGATACTACTACAAATACTGAATTGACTGCTGCAGATAATGCAAAATTAGTTGCTGTATCAGGAACTAGACATTTTAAATTGGTTGTATCATATGGAAATATTCCATCTGAAGATTTACCAACAAACAATGTTAATGTTTCTGGATTAACTGTAGCATTTAATTATACTCAAGATGGTTCAAATACAAATGGTGAATAATATAAAAAATTAAAGGAGAAAATCATGGATAAAACAAGAAATTATTTAATATTTGGTGTATTATCTCTAGTTGTGTCACTTGTTGCAGTATCTCTTGCATATGCCGGGTTTACAGCAACATTAAATATAACTGGTACTGGAGCTGTTAAGGCTGCTAAATGGGATGTACACTTTGCAAATTTACAACCAGTAACTAAAACTGGTACTGCCGTTGAAAATACTGCTCCTACAGTAAATGGTACTACACTTGGAACATATTCTGTAACATTAAATGCTCCTGGTGATGCTGTAACATATACATTTGATGTAGAAAATAAAGGTAACTTTGCTGCAAAATGGACAGGGCTAACTATTGGTACACCTACGTGCAGTGGTGGAGATGCTAATGCAACTGGTGTATGTAATAATATAACTTATGAACTTTATGAAGGTTCAACAAAGAAAACAAGTGCTGATAATAGTATTTTAGCTGCAAATACTGGTAAAAAAACTTACAAGTTAATATTAACATATAAAGCATCAAATGATCCATCAGTATTACCTGCAAGTAAAGATGTTACTATTGGTAATTTAGGCGTTACATTCACATATACACAAGAGGGAGGATATGTAGCACCTAGTGCTTAAAATTTAAATAAGGAGAATGCGGAAAATTGAAAAATAATGTTATTAAAATTTTATTACTGGAAATTGTCTGTATTCTTTTTACTGTACCTTGTATAATTGGTGGATTAAGATATAATGAATATTTAATTTCATTTTTTATGCTTGGTATATTTGGTATATCTTATTTCCTTTTTGGATTTAAAAAGGATAAATTATCTAATGCAAAAAAAACACTTATATTTGTTGCAGTAATTACAATAGCATTGGTATTTATAACATATGGGATAGGCTTTTTGACTGGATTTGCTCGTTCACCATATAATAGAAATTTGATTGGTATATTATTAAATACTGGATCAGTTATATTACTTGTAATTGCAATTGAATTAGTTAGATATCAAATAATAAAAAATGGTAATAAACTTACTGCTATTATAAGTGTAATTGCTTTAGTTTTAGTAGAAATAACATATAGTGTTAATTTATATAATTTTTATAATGAATTTGCATTAATAGAGTTTATATGTATTGCTGTACTACCTAGTATATCAAAGAATATAATTATGACTTTATATGTAAGAAACTATGGATACAGAGTATCTTTAATATATTCTTTGATTTTAGCAATATATGAATATGTGGTACCAATTGTACCTAATTATGATAATTATTTAAGATCAATAATATTGATTATCATGCCAATTTTAAATATGCAATTTATTGATGCATATTTAAAAAGAAAAAAGAAGGAAGACGTAAGAAATAAAAATATAGGTCCAAAAATATTTGTTGTTATTTCAATTATATTTTTATTATTCTTAATTGCTGTCTATAGTAACTTATTTAGATATTGGGTTGCAACAATTGCATCAGGAAGTATGAGCCCTACTATTGAGATTGGAGATATAGTAGTTGTTGATAAATATTATAGTGATAATCCAAAAGAATTAGCAGTTGGAGATATAATAGTTTTTAAAATTAAGGATACTTTATATACCCATAGAATAATAAAATCAATTGAAAAGAATGGCAAATATTATTTCAGGACTAAAGGGGATTATAAGGACAATGCTGAAGATACTTGGATTGTTCTTAAAGAAGATATAGTTGGAAAAGTTAAATTTAAAATTAAATATTTAGGTTATCCTTCTATATGGTTACATAATTTGGTTGGAGGAGAGTAGAAGGTTATATGGGTAATAGTGATGATATAATTTATATTGATGAATCTAATAATAAGCAACAAAATACTCAAAAGAATAAAGTATCTTTTACTAAAAAAATACTGATTGTTCTTATTATTTTATCTATTATAATAATACCATTGTCTTTTTCTTTTCTGATGAAATCTGTTAATCTAGATGGCCAAGAAAAAATAGTTGAATATATTGAAGTTGGAGATATAGATTATCAAGTACAATTACAAGATAATGATTATTATTCAGAAAAGTATTTAGAGAAAAATATGGAATATGTTGCTAACTTAATAGATACAATAAAGTCTAAATTTAAGTATGAATTACATTTAACAGATACTATGAACTTATCTTGGAAATATAAAATAACTGGAGAGTTATTAATTGCCAAGGATAGTGATAGTAGTCCTTTATATACTCAAACCATTAATTTTGCTGAAAAATCCAATAATAATGTTACATCAACATCATTAAATTTAACTGAAGATTTGGATATTAAATATGATGAATATAATAGTTTAGTTAATAGATATAAAAGAGACTTTGGTTTAAGTGTAAATAGTAAATTAAACTTAGTTATGGATATTGAAGTAGAGGGTGTTACTCAACAAAGTTCTAATAAACTTAATTTAAAGAAATCTATGACAATGAGTGTTCCACTTTCAGAGCAAACTATTAAGATTAATATAGATTCAGATGAAATAAATAGTAATGGTGTTTTATTTGCAAAAAGCGGTATTGGCATTGAAAACAAATTATTATTCACAATATCATTATTACTTTTAGTCATATCAGTAGTTGTTCTTATTGGATGCATACTATATTATTCTAAATTTAAAAAGAACAATATTTACTATGTAATTCTTAATAAATATTTAAATGATTATGATAAGATTATTATAAATGTTTCTGCCGAAAGTAGTAATATTGATGAAAGTAAATATGATAATATTGTAAAAGTAGATAAATTTGAAGAATTGGTTGATGCTGCTGAAAATTTATCATTACCAATATTATTTAATGAGATATTGCCTGGTGAAATTAGTTTGTTCTTCGTAATAAAGGATCAAACATTATATAAGTATGAACTTATAAGAAAAGTTTTAGAAACTAAGTAAAATAATTAGGAATGTCTTGAGACATTCTTTTTATTTTGTTATAATTAATTAGTAATCAAAATAGATGGTGATGTTATGTATATAAAAGAAATAAAATTACAGGGATTTAAGAGCTTTGCAGATAAGATTGCTATTGAACTTGACCAATCATTTACAGGAATTGTAGGGCCTAATGGAAGTGGCAAAAGTAATATTGTTGATGCGATAAAATGGGTTCTAGGTGAGCAAAGTATTAAAACTTTAAGAGGATCTAATAATATGATGGATGTTATATTTAGTGGTTCAGCATCAAGAGGAGCTTCTAATTTTGCATCTGTTTCAATATTATTTGATAATTCTGATAGAACTTTAAATATTGATTTTAATGAAGTTTCTATAAAAAGAGTGGTTTATAGAACTGGTGAAAATGAATACTATATTAACAATGAAAAATGTAGATTGAAAGACATTACTAATTTATTTTTAGATTCTATGTCTAGTAAGGAATCTTTTAATATTATTCCTCAAAACAAAATCGATCAAATATTAAGTGAAAAGCCCGAAGATAGAAGAGTAATATTTGAAGATGCTGCTGGTGTACTAAAATATAAAAAAAGAAAAGAAGAAAGCTTAAATAAACTTTCTCATACTCATGAAAATATTGATAGAATAAATTTAATAATAAAAGAAAATTCTGAAAATTTAGAGCCACTTGAAGAAGAAGCAAAAAAAGCACGTGAATATAAAGATGCAATTAGAGAACTCGAAAGTGTTGAAATTGCTTTAATTGCAAAAGATATTACTGATTTTAGTTTGAAATTAGAAGATAAGAAAAATAAAAAAGAGAAATTACAAGAGGAATTATTAAAACTTGATACAGTATCATCAAGTGATAATACTGAAGTAGAAAAATTGAAAGTTAAAATTATTAATAATGATGAAAAAATAAAAAATATTAGTTCCGAAATATTTAAAATTAATGAAAGTCTGCTTGAACTTAGCAATAAGAAAACACTTATGACTGAAAGAAATAAGTATGATAAAACATCTGATAATGTTAAAAATAATATAATATTACTTAAAGAAAAAGAAGGTAATTTAAATAGTAGTATTTCTACTGTAAAATTAGATATTGAAAATTCTAAAAATAAAGAAATAGAGTTTAAGGAACAGTTAGAAAAACTAAATAATGAATATAGAAACATTAATATTGAATTTGAAAAAAACAATACTGATTTATCTAACGAAAGAAGTAAATTAAACAATACTAAGAATATGATTGATATATTGGATTCTAATGTTTCTAATATGAGTAAAGTTCCATATAGTGTAAGAAGTATAATAGATAGTCCAACACTAAGAGGAATACATAATATCTTAGGTAATTTGGTAGAAACAACAAAGGAATATGCAACAATGTTAGATGTTGCACTTGGAGCCTCTTATTGTAATATAGTTGTTGATGATGAATCTTGTGCTAAAGAAGCAATAGAATATTTGAAAAATCATGATAAAGGAAGAGCAACATTTTTCCCTTTGAATGTAATTAAACCAAAAAGTATAGAGCCAGAGGTGCTAAAAAGTATTTCAAATATTATTGGTTTTGTTGGAATTGCTAGTGATTTAGTAACATATAATCAAAAATACTATAATATTGTAATGAATCAACTTGGTAATATTATTGTTACTGATTCCATTAATTCTGCTATAGCAATAAGTAAAAAAATCAATCATAGATATAGAGTTATTTCTATTTCTGGCGAAATAATTCATGTAGGCGGAATCATTACTGGCGGTAGCATAAAATCAAATAATTCTTATATATCAGATAAGTATGAACTTGAAAGATTAAAAATGTCTATTAATGTTATAAGTGATAACATTAAATCGTATGAAAATAAAGCTGCACAATATGAGAATGATATCAATATTATTAAAGATAAAATATATAATATAAGTATTCAAAGCGTACAAAATAATGAATTACTAGGAAGCAAAGAGAAAGAATTAGAAAGTTTATGTAGTGAACTTGATTTAGTTACTAATGAAATTAGTAATTTATCTTCAAATTCACTAGATAATGAGTTAAATAAAGTAATTGAAGATTATTATTTACATGAACAAAGAAAACTTGAGTTAGAACATAATCTAGAAATTCAAAACAAGGAAAAACTTGAATTAAATAGTGAACTAAATAGTCTAGAATCATCTATAAGAAAAATGAACAATGAATATAATTCTAAAAATAATGAAATCAATAGTTTAGAAATAGACATTACCAAATTAAATATATCATTAGATAATTTATTAAATAGATTATCTGAAGATTATGGTTTAGGATATGAAAAGGCTAAGAAAGAGTATATTTTAGAAATAGATGAAGATATAGCAAGAGATAAAGTTTCTACCTTGAGAAGAAAAATTAAGTCTCTTGGAGAAGTTAATTTGGGATCAATTGATGAATATGAAAGGATATTTACAAGAGTAAGTTTCTTAAATAAGCAAAAAGAGGACTTAGAAAAGAGTGAAAATGACTTATTAAATATCATTAATGATATGGATGAAGTTATGAAAGATAGATTTGAAAAGTCGTTTAATGACATAAATTTAGAATTTAGTAAAGTATTTAGAGAATTATTTAAAGGTGGAAAAGCATATTTAGAACTAACTGATCCTGATAATATATTAGAAACTGGAATAAATATAGTTGCGGTACCTCCTGGAAAGAACGAGAAACCATTGAGTTTATTATCAGGTGGTGAAAGAACAATGACTGCGATTAGTTTATTATTCTCAATTATGAATTTAGAAAATGTACCATTTGTTATTTTAGATGAAGTAGAAAGTGCATTAGATGAAAATAATGCTACTGTATTTGGTCAATATCTTGAAAATTATAAAAATAAAACTCAGTTATTAGTTATAACACATAAGAAAAAAACTATGGAATTTTTAGATAAATTATATGGTATTACAATGCAAGAAAGTGGAGTATCTAAAGTTGTTAGTGTTAAATTAGATGATTAAAAAAATAAGCGATTTGCTTATTTTTTTATTTCAACTCTAATTATATTATCATTTGATGAGCTAAATGCACTTATTGAACTTCCGTCTGCATTAACAGTTACTGTATAATTACCAAAAGATTTAGATGTGCTTATTATAGGATAACTAATTTGAAATTCATCTTTTATTACTTGTTCAATTTCTAATTTATCTATAACAGCTAAAATTGATTTATATAAATCATCATTATATTCGCCATTTTGGAGATATATATCGTATTTTTCTTCATAATTTTCAACGTATAAGATTGTTGAACCTTTAGTATAAGTAAAATAGTTATTTTCATTTAATGATGATGACATATTATTTAAATCTTTACTAGTAAGATAAGTTTTTGTTAAATCATCTATATTTACATAATCTATAATTGATTTGTCTAAATTAATTTCCACAATAATAGAAGTATTACTGATAGATAGACTAGCGCCTTCACTTACACTAGTTCTATAAAGATCATCTAAAGAAAATTTCTTCCATGTATCTCCTTCATAAAAACCATTTACTATTGAAACAGCATCTATCATCGCTTTAGTAATTACTTTAGCATTATTTTCATCTGCTTGATTAAATTTTGCTTTTAATATTCTATCATCATCTTTTTTTTCATATTGAAAAGTATATTTAGAAGTATTTTTTAAATTAGTATATTCAACAACGATTTTATCATCTTGATAAATAGCATTAATTCTCATTCCAGCATTTCTATAACTGTTAAGTCCTTCTAAATTGTTAAATGCATCAGCAATAGGTGATAACTTCTGTCTTAGTTCACCAGTTTTACCATAACCCTCAAAATATAATATGATACCATATAGTGAACTAGCTATCAGCATAACCCATACTAATCCCCATATAAAAAATCTCGTTCTATTTCCCTTTTTCATAACTTATCTTCTCCTAGAATAATTATATAAAATTATAAATAAAAAGTAAACAAATTTAACTTTTGTTTACTTTATATTGCTCTCATATTTTCTTGATTCTTATATGGATTCTTTTTGTCTATCTTATCTGTAAATAATATTCCGTTTAAATGATCTATTTCATGTTGAAATGCAACAGCAATTTCTTCTCTTACTCTTTTGGTTTGTTTGTTTCCAAACTCATCATAATATTCTACTGTAATTCTTGCATATCTAGGTACAATACCTTCAACGTATCTAGTTATACTTAAACATCCTTCTCCTTCTTCAACATATATTTCTTCTTCTGAATGAGAAATTATTTTAGGATTAATTACTTTATATTCTTCAAAAGTTCCATCTTCTTTTTTATAAGAAATTACAAAAAACCTTTTTTTAATTCCTAATTGAATAGCCGCTAACCCCATACCAGCTCTAATATTATTTTTTTCTGCATATTCTTCATCTTGACTTAATCTTAAGTACATTATCATATCATTTATTTTAAATATATCTTCTTCACTTAGAGGAAAAGTAACTTCTTCACTAACTTCTCTTAATGTTTTAGCATCTTTTTCTGTTAAAATATCACATTCTTTTATCATTTTATTCCTCCTTCGGACATATTTTATCAAAAAAAGTATATTATTTCAAATATTATTGAAAAAATATGGGATTAATTATATAATATTTGTGTAATAGGAGAGTGGATATGAGTAAATATAATGTAAGAATATTTATATGTAGTATACTTAGTGTATTTGTCATTTTATTTATGATTGTATCTACTTATGCTTACTTTAATAATGGAAAAAAAGACAGTGATAACTTAAATAATAATATTGAAGTTACATATGATGGAACTAGTAATTTAACTTTGGTTAATGCTAAAAGTGATGAAACTTTAACTAAAACTTGGAGAGTAAAAAATTTAACAACCAGTACTTTATATTTAAATATTTCTTTAAAGGATATTATAAATAATTTTAATGAAAATGGATTAGTTTATTCACTGTATAGTGAAAATAAAGTGGATATACAATCTGCAAATATAAGTAATGATAATTCTTTAATAGCATCAAATGTTGAACTTAATTCAAATGAAACAATTGATTTTAAATTAACTATTCAGGTTTTAGATAACAATAAAGAAAATAATACATTTTCTTCATCTATTGATATAGATGTATTGTCTGAATCAAATGCCGCTATAAAAGACTCATTATTTTATAAAATTATAACAAATAATGAGGCCGTTTCTGATAAAGATTTAGTCTATGATGATATATCTAGTGAAGGATTATTTTGGACAAATAAAACTACTGATGGTGGCAGAGTATATTTCTTTAGAGGAAGTAATAATTTAAATAATAATGTAAAAATGGGCGATATGTGCTTTAAAATCATTAGAACTAATGAAGATAATACAGTTAAACTAATATATAATGGACAATTTAATAATCAAGCATGTGATGGTACTAATAATATAGTTTCAGTATCTTCATTTAATAATAGTTCAAATTATAATGCTTATGTTGGTTATGTATATGGTAGTCCTAATAGCAATAATTATGAAAGTGAGCATAAGAATATTAACTCAAGTACAATTAAAACTATAGTTAATGATTTTTATGAAAAAAAATTATTAAATTATTCTAAAATAATAACTGATTCTTCATATTGTAGTAATAGAAAGGTTGCAAGTTTCACATATAATAGTGTAAAATATGATACGTTCGGCTTCAAAAATTATAATTCTGGATACGAATCTATGCAAAACTTTATAAATAGCAAACCGAATTATAAATGTGTATTATCAAATGATAATTTAAAGTCAGCAAACTTATCATATCCTGTTGGTTTAATTACAATGGATGAAGTAATGTTTGCAGGATTAAATGGAAAGATTGATAATAAAAACAATTATCTTTATTCAAAAGATGGATATTGGACAATGACACCTGCATATTATGATGGTATAAATGCATATAATTTTGCTGTAAGTAATAATGGAAGAATTATTGATACCAAAGTAAATACTGAATATGGTGTAAGGCCTGTCATAACTATAAAGAATGATGCAATTGTCATATCCGGAAGTGGAACAAGTATAGATCCATATATCTTGGATTAGGAGGTTATAATGATTACTATAGTAGATGCTCTTATTGTTATTTGTTTGATACTAGGCATTATGTCAGGTATGAGAAGAGGGATGATAAAGGAAATAGTTTTATTAGTTGGATTAATTATTTCACTTGTAATATCATTTGCTTTAAGAACTCCTATCGCAACATTTATGTATGAAACATTACCATTTTTTTCATTTCATGGTGATTATAGTGGAGTTACAATTCTTAATATCTTACTATATGAAGCAATTGCATTCTTAATTATATTTTCTTTAATATATTTGGTACTTAGAATAATATTAAAAATAACTGGTATAATAGAATCTATATTAAAAGCAACAATAATATTAGGTTTCTTTTCTAAAATTGGTGGTGCAATATTAGGATTTATAGAAGCATATGTTATAGTATTTATTGTATTATTTATTATGAGTCAACCATTTATAAATATTGATATTATTAATAATTCTATAGTTGTACAGAAAATATTAGATTCGACTCCTATAATGAGTAGTACTATTAAAGATACTAGACAAGCAATTGGTGAAGTGTATGAACTTACTGAAGAATATAGGACAGATAAAAAGAAATTTAATGAGGAGACTATTAAACTATTCTTAAAATATAATATAATAACAGAAGAAAATGTAGAAATATTAAGAAAGAAAGGAAAAATAGATTAATGATACATTTAGAAAAAGAAGATTTTAATGAATTAATTAGTAATGGATTTCATTTAGTAGATTTTTATGCTGAATGGTGTGGCCCATGTAAAATGTTAGCGCCAATTTTAGAAGAAATGGCTGATAACGTTGATATAATTAAAGTAAATGTAGATGAGCATGAGGATTTAGCCAGAGAATATGGTGTAATGAGTATTCCTACGCTTATTTTCTTTAAAGATGGAAATATCTTAAAAGAAGAAGTTGGATTTCATTCTAAAGAAGAATTAGAAGAAATTATTAAAGAACTAAATAGAGACTAATGTCTCTTTTAATTTATAAAATAATTGACTAAAATAAATTATAATAATATAATATATCTTAATTAGGGGGGAAATGAGTATGCTATTAAATATTTATTTATCTAGTGTTCTTTTTTCATTATTACCAAAAGCTATAATTAGAACTATAAATGATATTAAATTAAAAAGAGATGGATTATATTTGAAAAAATACAAAGGTGCTTTTAAAGATGAACTTATCTCTTTTTCTTCAGAGTTTATACCATCTATAATACCTGGCTTAAATATAATTAGTGGATTTAAATCAATTAGGGAGTTAATTTTTATTAAATATACTTATATGCTTTATAAAACTCGTTTGATATTATATGATCAAGTTTGTTATAAAAATAGGGATTTGACAGAAGACGATGTATATGAGGAATTCAAAAACATACAGGATAATGTTTTAGAGGGGCTTGATGTCGACCCTGAAATTGATGATATATTAATAAAAACAGAGGAAATAAATAATTTAATTTTTTACTTACATAAAAATCATGTTAGTATTGATAAAGATTTAAGTGAAATGAGTGATGATCAAGTATTATATTATTTAAGGAGTCTTAAAGAAACATTTGAACATGAAAACAGTCCAACAATAGAGAAAGAAACTACAGAAGAAATAAAAGGAGAAACAACTGAAGAAAAGATACAACGTTTAAGAAAAGAAAAAGAAGATATAATTAATTATACAAAAGATGAAAGTGAAAAAAAATTAATAAAGAAATAAGAGGTTTATTATGGAAAGAATAAATTTGAATAAAGATATTAATTGTATAGATAGATTTTGCAAAACATTAGAACTTGGAATAATATCTACGATAGCATATATTCCAAAAGATATTAATGCCCGTGAAATAAGTTTATCTGTTTTAGCACAATTGAATGAAACATCTTTAAAATTAAATAAATTAGTAACTATGTTAAAGAAAACAGTAGATACTGCTAAAAAAGATTTAAATGACGTTGCATCAAATTTAGATGAAATTGATGATTTATCAGAAAGAATGTTTACTAGATTAAAACTTAATCTATATAATTTTAGAGTTGCTAAATTAGATATATTAATATTAGAAGCTTGTGCTTATATTAATTATATAAATGATATAGATTTTATTCGTAATAGAGATGAAGAAGATATTACTTTAAGTTATACATTTCATGATAGAGAAAATTAAGAGTTTAAAAAACTCTTTTTATATGCTATAATTTAAAAGAAAAAAGAGGTGAATCGCTAGGCTGTATTCCTAGTGGATATTTATGGATTATAAAAATATTTTAACATACGATTATGATCTTGATGAATCTTTAATTGCTCAAACACCAATTAAAGATAGAGATCATTCTAAACTATTAATTGTAGATAAAAATAATGGGAAACTTATAGATGAAAAATTCTATAATATTTTAAATTACCTAAAAAAGGGTGATGTTTTAGTACTTAATAATACTAAGGTTATGCCATCAAGAATATATGGTTTTAAAGAAGATACAAATGCTAAAATAGAAGTTTTGTTATTGAAAGAACTTGATAATAATAATTGGGAATGCCTAGTAAGACCTCAAAAAAGAGTTCATAAAGATACAATTATTAAATTTGATGATAGTTTTAAGTGCAAAGTTATAGATGTCTTCGATAATGGCATTACACATATAAATTTAATGTATGATGGTGTTTTGTTAGAGCATTTAGATAAAATAGGAGCTATGCCACTTCCGCCTTATATACATGAAAGATTAAAGGAAAACGATAGATACAATACTGTATATGCTACAAATTATGGTAGTGCTGCAGCACCTACTGCTGGACTTCATTGGACAAAAGAACTTTTAGATAAAGCAAAAGATTTAGGAATAGAAGTACTATATGTAACTTTAAATGTAGGACTTGGAACATTTAGACCTGTATCAGAAAATGATATAACTAAACATGATATGCATAAGGAACTATATAATATATCTTATGAAGTTGCTGAAAAACTAAATAAAGCAAAGAAAGATAATAGAAGAATAATATGTGTTGGCACTACATCTCTTAGAACACTTGAAGCAAACATACAAAAATATGGTGAATTTAAAAGAGTAACAGAAGAAACTGGTATATTTATATATCCGCCATATGATTTTAAAAGTGCTGATGCTTTAATAACAAATTTTCATCTACCAAAAAGCACATTAATTATGCTAGTTAGTGCTTTTAGTAGTCTTGATATAATTAAAAAAGCATATTCTTATGCTCAAGAAAATAAATATAAATTCTTCTCATTTGGAGATGCAATGTTCTTAACTGATTTAAAGGAGGAAAAATAATGGACTTAAAATTTAAATTATTAAAGACTGATTCTTGCGGAGCAAGACTTGGTGAATTTCAAACAAAGTATGGTACTCATAAAACACCAATGTTTATGCCTGTTGGAACACAAGCAACTGTAAAAACATTAAGTCCTGAAGAATTAAAAGCTTGCGGTGCGGATATAATTCTTTCAAATACATATCATCTTTGGCTAAGACCTGGAGAGGATGTGGTTGATAACGCAGGAGGGCTTCATGAATTTATGAATTATAAAACAGGCCCAATACTTACTGACTGCGGTGGATTTCAAGTTTTTTCCCTTGCCAAACCAAAAGATATAAGTGAAGAAGGGGTAAAATTTAAAAGCCATTTAGATGGTTCAAATTTATTTTTAACTCCTGAAAAAAGTATAGATATTCAAAATAAACTTCATTCAGATATTATAATGAGTTTAGATGAATGTCCTCCTTATCCAGTAACACATGAGTATATGAAAAATAGTGTTGAAAGAACGCTTAGATGGATGCAAAGAAGCAAAGATGCTCATAAAGATAGAGAGCATCAAGCGATATTCGGTATTGTTCAAGGTGGAGAATTTGAAGATTTAAGACGTTTTTCTGCCGAAGAAACAGTTAAAATGGATTTTGACGGATATAGTGTAGGGGGAGTATCCGTGGGAGAAGATCCGGAGACTAAATTAAAAATGATTGAGTATGCAACCCCATATTTACCAAAAGATAAAATAAGATATTTAATGGGAGTAGGAGAACCACTTGATTTAATAGATGGCGTAATTAGAGGAATTGATATATTTGATTGTGTTTTACCGACAAGATTAGCAAGACATGGAAATGCTTTAACTCGTAATGGAAGAACTAATTTAAGAAATGCTAAATTTATTAAAGATTTAACTTCTATAGAAGAAGATTGTGACTGTTATACATGTAAAAATTATACAAAGTCATATATAAGACATTTAATTGTTTCTGATGAATCATTTGGACAAAGATTAATTTCAATACATAATATTAGATTCTTAACTAAATTAATGGAAGATATAAGATATCATATCGAAAAAGATGACTTACTTGAATTTAGAGAAGAATTTGTAAAAAAATATTTTAAAAAATAAAAATCATATTAATTATGATTTTTTATTTGTACTCCTAGTATTCCACCTGTAACTGAAGTGGCAATTAATGTTAAAAAGTAAACTAATTTAGAGAATGTATATTTATCTATTATTAAAGTAATTATACTAAATATGATAATTAATATTAGTGATATTAAAAAACCGTTTAAATAGCCTTTATTTCTCTCTAAAATGTATTATACTAAGTACATTGTAAGATAATAATTCATAGTATGTTATTAATGAAATAATTATTAAATAAAAACTTAAAATAATAAAAAACATTAAATAGCACTTTAAATAATTATAAATTTTATTCATTTAAATCACCTAATTAATTATATTTGTGTTTAAAAAATATATGAATTAAACATAATAATATTAGGTGATATAATGGATTTAATTTATGTGATTATTAGAACAGTTTTTTTCTATTTATTTGTCCTCGTCATTTTTAGAATTATGGGAAAGAGAGAAATTGGAAAATTATCTATTCAAGATTTAGTTGTAAGTCTCTTAATAGCGGAACTTGTAGCTATTAGTATTGAAAATTATAAAGATTCTATGATGCTTACTATAATTCCAATAATAATTTTATTATTCTTTGAAATTACTGCCGGATTTCTATCTTTAAAATTTAATAAGTTTAGAAATCTAATGGATGGGAAGCCTTCATTAATTATAAATAGGGGAATTATCAATTATAAGGAGATGGTTAAGCAAAGATATACTCTTGATGATTTATTACTTGAATTAAGAAGTAATGGTATTAAAAATTTAAAAGACGTTGAATATGCTGTATTAGAAAATAATGGTAAACTTAATATATTTAAATATAACTTCTTAAGTACTGAAAATGCTAATCCATTTCCATTAATATTAGATGGCATAATTCAAAAAGATACTCTTAGCTATATTGATAAAGATGAAAAATGGTTAAAAAAATATTTAAAAGATAATGATTTAAAGATAGAAGAAATATTTTATTCTTTTTTTAAAAATAATAAAATATATGTTATTAAAAGAAATGAATTATTAAGATAACACTTTTCTAATTTCTCTATAATACATATAAGTTGATGTTATGAGATT
The DNA here is from genome assembly GCA_902778125.1 of uncultured Erysipelotrichaceae bacterium. GTDB lineage: Bacteria > Bacillota_I > Bacilli_A > RF39 > UBA660 > CAG-1000. The sequence continues at coordinate 32,004 of CACYWH010000005.1, forward strand.
AATTATTATTGAAATTACTAAACTATACATACCAACTTTTAATAATGAAAATATTGCTATAGAAAGTAATCTTATAATTGATGTTATTATAGTACATTTCATTGCTTCAGCACTTTTGCCTAATGCTTGTAGTGCGTTTATTAATGGATATTCTGCATAAAATAATATTGTAAAAGGGCTTAATAGTCTTATATAATCAATACCTTCTGTTGTATGATAAAGTATATTTAAGAAAAATTCTGGAAAAATTGTTATTATTATAGTAGAAATACCACCAATAGCACACGAAAGTAAAAGTATTTGTTTTATTCTTTTATAACATAGTTTCTTATTACCATTACTATAGTGTTTAGATAATTCTGGAACTAATGATGTGGCCATGTTTTGAGTAAAAAATTGTGGCATTAATAATAAAGAAAGTGCATATGCATTTATAACTCCATATTCATAGACTATGTATTGTTTTGTATATCCAACATATAATAATATATTAGTTAAGATTATAGGCTCTAAAAAATATGCAATAGAACCAATTATTTTACTAAATGTAGCTGGAATACTTATTTTTAATACACTTTTGATATCATCAAAATTAATTTTGAAATTTATTGATTGTAAACTTTTCTTAGGGAAAAATAATATCATAACAATTTGAGATATTACTTCACATATAGCGTTTACGATGATTATAAAACATATTGTATGAATAATACTCTTCTCAATAAAATAATTAATAAATAATACAATTAAAAATAATCTAGATAATTGCTCTATAAAATTAGAAAGCATATATGGAAACATATGCTGTTTTCCCCAAAAGTATCCTTTAATAATTGATGATACACTAATAAATGGAACAGTTAATCCTAAACATATTATCGGATAATATAAATCTTCATTTTTAAGTAAGTTATTCGCTAAAAAAGGTGAAATAATAACTATAATAATAAATACTATAATGCCTAAAAAAATAAATAATGGCAATAAAGACAATATTATTGATTTAGAATTAGATCCTTTTTCTGATATTACTTTTGATATTGCGGTTGGAAGAGAAAATGTTGCAATAACAGTTAAAAAGGATGAAGTAGGTGATAATAAACTAAAAAGGCCCATACCTTCTGTTTTTAAATATCTAGTTATAATAATTCTTAATATAAATCCAACTAGTTTACCTAAAACTCCTCCAAATAACAAAACTAGGGTAGATTTTAAAAAAATATTATTTTTAATTTTATTAAACATATTTAATTATATGATTACATTTATAAAAATATATAAATAAAAATAACTACTTTTGTAGTTATTTTATTGTGAATTTTTTAAGTATTAAATTGTTATCTTCTAATTTAAATAAATATTCTGTGGTATTTAATTTGTCAATGTATTTATTAAATTCTGAATTATCAATTGTCAATTTTGAATTTAAATCAACTTTCTTCTGAAAAATTTCATCACCATTAGCATTATAAAATATTGCAATATCATTGCCATCATTATCCCAATCATATGAATAAAATAATTCTTTATACGATATTAGATATTCATTATTATTTAACACTTTATAATCTACTAATTTATTTTTAATTGCCACAAGTAATGAATCTATACTTTGCCCATTTTCAGTAGCAGTATATTTTTTAGTATCATTATTATAAATATATACATCATTTTCAGGATCACTTGGATCTTTATCATTATTAAAGAATTGTTCGATATTTTCAAATTTTATTGAATAGTCTTTACCAAATATGCTCTTTAACTCGCTTAATATTTCATCAGAAGTATAATCATCAATATATTTACCATTTTTATCATCTTTGAAATAAAATACAGCCATATCTAATTTTAATTGATTAGGCATATCATTAAGTTCAGTATCGGTAAGTAAAAATTCGTGCACATTAGATATTTTATTTAAAATTGTATTAGCTTTATCTGTTATTTCATTATCAATAGTAACGTTTTCATTACTACAATTAGGCACTCTTGTAAATGCGATATAAACACCACATCCAAGTAACATTAAAGTTAATATTATAACTAGTGCAGTAAGATTTTTAATTCTTTTATCATATTCCATATCTATCATCTCCTATAGTAATTATAAATAATTAAATTATTAAAATCAATATATAACGTACTTTACAAAAAATGTGTCGAATTTTGTATATAGACTTGTATAAATCAAAAGGGTATGATAATATATAATTAACCTAGATGATAAATATAGACATAATCTCGGCTATGTAATATTATAGGGGGACTAATTAATATAAGGAGTTGAATATTGCCTTTGCGCAAGATCCCGAATATATTATGTGTCCTACCACTTGCGGGAACGCGAGCTTTATTACACTGTATTTACACTAGGCTTTTTTTATGGTAAAATATTTAAGCCTTTGGAGGAGGATATATATGAATCTTACTAGATTAGAAAGCTTAATTGGTGAAGAGAACATTAATAAAATTAAAAAGTTAAATATTCTTATAATTGGTCTTGGTGGAGTAGGAGGATACGCTATTGAATCTCTAATAAGATGCGGTGTTCAGAATATTACACTAGTAGATGGGGATACTATAAAACCTAGTAATATTAATAGACAAATTATTGCAACTTCAAAAAATAATGATAAATATAAAACACGTGAGTGGAAAAAGAGAATTAAAAAAATAAATAAAAATGCTGTTGTTAATATTATAAATACGTATATAACAGATGATAATTTTGAATTATTATTTGGAGAAAAATATGATTATATTATTGATGCTTGTGATACCACTAAAGTTAAGGTACGTCTTGTAAAAGAATGTCATGATAGAGGCATTAAATTAGTTTCATCTATGGGTACTGCTAATAAGATGGATGCGACAAAATTAATTATTACTACTTTAGATAAAACCGAAACAGATCCTCTTGCTAAGAAAGTAAGAAAAGAACTTGGGACATATAAGGAATATATGAAAGATGTAACAGTTGTTACATCTACAGAAAAAGCAATAAATAATACTATGCTTGGTTCAACTGCATTTGTTCCTGGTGTTGCTGGTTTATTAATAACAAATTATATAATAAAAGATGTAACAAATATTTAGTTACATCTTTTTTGTAAGTCCATTTAATGGTTCTAGTAATAGATTTTTATCTTCTAATTCTTTTCTAGAAATAATATTGCATTTACTACCTTTTTGCAAAATATCATATGCATCATTAGCTGATATTTGTTTCATTTCTAGTTCTTTAGTACCTGTTTTAGTACTTAAAAATGAATTTAAATATATATATGCAAATTCAGGATCTAGTATTGAATATCCATTATATAAAAAATATTCAATTTCTTCTATATCATAAGGATGGATAAAATAACCTGGATCAGGAGATCTTATTATAACATCATGCTTTGTTATTTCATAATCTGGATTACATTTGTCATGTGTAAAAAATTGTCTATATGTTGGATCTAATAAATATTCCATTTTGACTGAATTACCATAAAGATCAGTGTTTAAATCCATTATTACAAAATGATTATCAATAACCCCTTTATCAAGTAAATGCTTTGTTGAACATACATGATGATTAATTCCTAAATCATATAAATAATTACTAATTATTGATGCTGCAAGTAAATCTTTACCATTATAATCATCTTCATTAATATTATTTGATATTAATTGTCTAGTTTTAATACAAATATTTTCAAGAAATATATCTACTTCATCTTCTGTAAGAGCATATTCATCTTTTATTTTATTTTCTAATCTTTTAATTATTGAGCTATCATATTCGTTTAAGTTTGGATTAGACTTCATGATAAATTTCATTTTTCCTCCTTGATTTTTTTATTAAAATTTGTCATTTCAATTTCATATTTATTCTTTCTTGGGAAATAATATTTTTTATCTTTTATAGGATCAGGTAAATATTGCTGTTTAACCCAATAATTAGGATAGTTATGAGGATATTTATAATCTTTAGATGTTGTTTTAATATGATTAGGAATTCTTCCTACATTTCCTTCATTAATGTCCTTTATTGCAAGATTTATAGCTGTATCTGCAGAATTACTCTTAGGACTTAACGCCATATCAATAACAGCAACTGATAAAGGTTTTACAAGTTCTGGATATCCAATTCTTTCACTTGCTTCAATTGCAGCTACTACTTTTTGTCCCATGGTTGGATTAGCAAGTCCGATATCCTCATATGCAATAACTAGCATTCTTCTATAAATAGAATCATAATCACCGCTTACAATAAGTCTTGCAAGATAGTGTAGAGCCGCATCTACATCGCTCCCTCTAATGCTCTTTTGAAAAGCAGAAAGCATATCATAATGCCCATCTTCATTTTTATCTGTAAAAAATGAAGGGGTGTTTCCAATTAATTTTATATTATCTATAGTAACTTTTTTGTTATATCCGTAATATAAAAATTCAATTAAGTTATATGCATATCTAATATCACCACTAGATAATTTAGCAATATATTTAATAGTTTTATTATCTATTTCAATATCTTCTAAAACATTTTTAACTCTTTTAATTCCTTTTTCAATATCATTTTCAGTTAAAGAATGTAATTCTAGTAATTGGCATCTACTTCTAATAGCTGGATTTATTGAATGGTAGGGATTAGAATTTGTAAGACCAATTAATGTAATTAATCCACTTTCAATATATGATAATAATAAATCCTGTTTATCTTTATTCATTCTATGAATTTCATCTACTATGAGTATTATATTTCCATACATTTTTGCTTCTTCAATAACAATTTCAAAATCTTTCTTTGAATTAATTGTTGCATTAAGCATTCTGTATCTAGTTTTAAGTTCATTAACTAGTGCTAGGGCAATAGTTGTTTTACCGCAGCCAGATGAACCATATAATATAATGTTAAATAGTTTTTTATTTTTTACCAAATTACTTAATATTTTATCTTTACCTATTAAGTGCTCTTGTCCTAGAACATCTTTTAATAGATTTGGCCTTAATTTATTTTGCAACAATTCCATAATAAGTCACCATTTACTATTATATCAATAAAAAAATGAAAATTAAATAAAATTTATATGTATATTATGTTATAATGATATTTGAAAAGGGATGTATATGAAAAAAGTTATTTTGAGAAGTTTATTATTATTCTTAATTACAGTTATATTGTTTTATTTTATATTAAAAGATAATTTTTATGAATCCGTAGATTTATTATCTAAATCAAATTTATTATTTATTGTATTTGCAATGTTTTTTTATGCTTTATATATTATATCTGAAGCATATCTTTTAAAAATGCTAATTAACAGATCTGATAAAAAATATACTATTAAAAAATCTATAGAGTTAACTCTTATGACTAGATTTTTTAATGGAATTACACCGTTTTCTTTAGGTGGCGAACCATTACAAGTATATGAACTTAGCAAAGAAAATATTAAAGTATCAGATAGTATTTTAGCCATAACAGAAGCATTTATCATTCATGAAATAACAGTAACATTTTTAACAATAATTGCTATAATTTTAAAGTATGTCTTTAATTTAATTCCAAGTGGTTTTTTATGGTCAATGACTCTTATTGGATTTTTAGTTAATTTTATAATTATATTTGTTGTATCATTTATTTGCATAAAGATTAATGTAGCTAAAAAAATAGGAACTATTCTTATTAAAATATTAGGAAAAATACATTTAATAAAAGATGTAGATTCGTCAATAAAAGGATGGAATGATAAATGTATTGAATATTCCAAAGGATATAAAGCATTATTAAAAGATAAAACATTTATGTTTAAAAGTATTATGGTAAATAGCATTTCAATGATAGCTTATTACTGTATAGCATATTTTGCAATAATGTCAGTAGCTTCAGATATAAATATCAATTTTATGTATTCTTTAATATTATCTACATTAATATATATTTCAGCAACATTTGTGCCTATTCCAGGTGGAAGCGTTGGAATTGAATATGCATATTTAAACTATTATATCCTTATAGCTGATGAAAACATTGTTGTAGTAAGTCTATTATTATGGAGATTCATTTCATTCTATCTTCCAATGATAATGGGAGGCATATTATTTAATATAATTGACAATAAACGTAGTTTAGAGTGTAAAGAGGTTGACAAAAATTAATAAAAACTATTTATTTCGTAGTATAATTATCATGTGATATTATGATAGATATTGAGATAAAAGAATATATTGATGATTATAGTAATTATCTTAAAGTAGATAAGAACTATTCTTTAAATACTATTGAATCATATATAAGAGATATACGATTCTTTTTAGACTATCTTCATAAAAATATTATTGATATAACTAAAAAAGATATAGAAAATTATATAATTTCTAACTTAACTGTTTATAATGAAAGTAGTATAAATAGAATAATTGCTAGCATTAAAGGATTCTTTAAATATTTATCTATGTATAAAGGCTTTATTAATGTAAGTGAAGATGTTGAATGCTTGAAAAGGAAAAAGACATTGCCAAAATATTTATCCGTTGAAGAAGTAGATAAACTTTTAAATATAAAACTTGAAAATGCATTTGATTATAGAAACAAAGCAATACTAGAACTTCTTTATGCTACAGGTCTTAGAGCAAGTGAACTTATAAATTTAAATTTAAGCAATATTAATCTTGTAAATATGGTAGTTAATGTATATGGAAAAGGAAGCAAGGAAAGGATAGTTCCAATATCTAAAATTGCCATTAATTATTTAGATTTATATATTAATCAATATAGAAACATGTTATTTGTTAAGGGTAAAAAGACTAATGATGTATTGTTTTTAAATAATCATGGTGAAAGAATGACAAGACAAGGATTATATAAAATGATTGGCAAAGTCGCGTTAGCCCAAGGAATAAATAAAGAAATAACTCCTCATGTTTTAAGACATAGTTTTGCTACACATATGATTGAATATGGTGCAGATATAAGAAGTGTTCAAGAGTTACTTGGCCATGAAAATGTTATAACTACTGAAGTTTATACTCATCTTGCTGATAATTTTATAAAAGAAAGCTATAAAGAATATTTTAATAGAAGCACAAAGGAGGGCGAAAGTCATGTTTAAAAGAATATTTTTAGTCGTAATGGATAGTGTAGGTGTAGGAGAAGCAGATGATGCAGAAAAGTATGGAGATGTTGGGGCTAATACTTTATTGCACACTATAGGAGATGCTTACAATCTAGATGTTTTAGAAATGATGGGGCTTACAACATTAGTTGGAAAAACTGTAGAAAATACTAGAGGCATATATATGAAAGCAAAACCTAAAAATCTTGCTAAGGATACTTTAAATGGACATTATGAAATGATGGGTATTGTGCAAAAAACACCTTATAAAACATATCCTGATGGTTTTCCCCTTGAATTAATTTCTAAAATTCAACAAGCAACAGGAAGAGAAGTAATCGGAAATATTGCTGCTTCTGGTACTCAAATTATTGAAGATTTGGGTGAAATGCATATGAAAACAGGTGCAATTATAGTTTATACGTCTGCAGATTCAGTACTTCAAATAGCGGCTCATGAAGACATTATTCCCGTTGAAGAATTATATAAAATATGTGAGACTGTTAGAGAATTAACTAAAGGCGATGAATATAAAATTGCTAGAATAATAGCAAGACCATTTATAGGAAAACCTGGTTCATTTACTAGAACTCCAAAAAGACATGATTATGCATTAGATCCACCACTAAATGTACTAGATTTACTTGATAAACATGGAATTCAAACTATAGCAATAGGTAAAATATCTGATATATTTAATAATAAAAGTATTGCAGTTAAAATTAAAACGAAAGATAACATTGATGGCATGATGAAATTAATTGATTTTGCTAAAGGTGAATTTAGTGGATTATTATTTGCAAACTTAAATGATTTTGATATGTTATATGGACATAGAAGAGATAGAGTTGGCTATCTAAAAGCATTAGAAGAATTTAATTATTATTTGCCAATATTACTTAAGAATCTTCATAAAGATGACTTACTCATCATAACTGCTGATCATGGTAATGATCCTACCTTTAAAGGAACTGATCATACGAGAGAAAATGTACCTATATTAATGTATAGTCCAATATTTAAAAAAGGTAGAAGGTTAGAAGATAGAGAATCTTTTGCTGATATAGGAGCAACAATATTAGATAATTATAATATTAAAAACGAATTAGGACTTGGTAAATCTATATTTAATGAATTTAAAAAATAAGTAGATAGTAATATCTACTTTTTATTGATATAATTATTATGAGGTTTTTATGGAAATAGGAGAACATTATATAGTTAAAATTACAGATAATGATATTAATGGAAATGGTATAGCGAGAATAGAAAATTTTGTTATATTTATTTTACATGCATTAAAAGATGAAGAACTAGAGATTGAAATAACCAATATAAATAAAAGATATGCAAATGCTAAGATAATTAAATTTATTAAAAAAAGTAATAAAAGATGCGATGTTGCTTGTAAAAGTTATTCTAAATGCGGTGGATGTGCTTTTCTTCATGTAAATAAAGATATTGAAAACGAGATAAAACTTGATGATATTAATAAATTATTTAATAAAAATATTAAAGAAATATTAACTAATAATGAATTTAATTATAGAAATAAAGCTACATTTCATATAAAAAATAATACTATTGGATATTATAGTGAAAAAACACATGATATTGTACAATTTGATGATTGCTTGATTTTAGATAATAGAATAAATGAAATATATAAGTATTTTAAAAAATCTAGTTTAAATAATATAGATAATATAATTGTAAGGGTAACTACAAATGAAATAATGGTTATTATAAATGGTAATCTAAAAGAATTCAATTATAAAGAATTAGTAGAAAAATATAATATTAATTCATTATACTTAAATGATAAATTAATTTATGGAAATGCTTATATATTGGAAATTTTTAATAATTTAAAATATACTATTTATCCAAATGCATTTTTTCAAATTAACTATGATAATATGAAGATTTTATATGATAAAGTTCGTGAATATGCCGGAAAAGGAAATAAATTAATTGACTTATATTGTGGCACTGGAACAATATCATTATATCTATCTGATAATTTTAAAAATGTACTTGGTATAGAAATTAATAAAGAAGCAATACTAAATGCCAATATAAATAAAAAATTAAATAATATAACTAACGTAGAATACATATGTGGAGATGCAAGCATACTAAAAAAAGATAATTACGATGTTATTGTATTAGATCCTCCTAGAAGCGGTCTTAGTACAAAATTAATTGATAAAATAAATGATATTGAACCTACAAAAATTGTATATGTTTCATGTAATTATAAGACTTTAAAAAGAGATATAGATTTATTAAATAAATACAATTTAACTAAAATAGAGTGTGTAAATATGTTTAGTAAAACAAAACATATAGAGGTTATTTGTCTATTAGAAAAAATATAAAAGGAGAATAAAATGAAAAATAAAATTTTTAGTATATTATTTTATATAATTTCTATTTTCCTTATAATTATCTACTTCTATAATAATTTTATTATCAAAATACATCATAATCCTATATTAAGAGTTATTATACTTTTAATAATATGTGTTTTAACGCATTTTGGAGCCATATTTGGCTCAAAATATAATAAGAAGTATAAATATGTGTTAAACAAAATAAATCTCATTATATGGTTTATTTTATACCTAATTTTAATTTTAACCTTAACATTATTTGATTCTTATTTCTTAAGAAGCGGATCTATTATATTTCCTTGGAATAAAACTTTATTTAGAGATTATATGAACTATGTAATAAATTTAATTCCATTTAAGATAATTTTTCAATATACAATAGGCTTTATTAATGACGAAGTTTCTCTTAAAATATTTTTATATAATATTTTAGGTAATTTTTTAGCATTTATGCCATTTGCTTTATTTTTACCAAGATTATTTGAAAAAGAGAATAATATGAGAGTATTCATATTTACTATGATTATAATTGTATTATTAATTGAAATATGTCAATTTATTACGTTATCTGGAACATTTGATATAGATGATTTAATATTAAATGTAGGTGGTTCATTTATAATGTATAAAATATTAAAAATTAATAAAGTTAATATATTTATAAACAAATTATTAAATAATTAAAGGAGTTGTTTTGATGATTATGAAAAAAACTAATAGTGAAAGATTATATTATTTGGATTTTTTAAGAATAATATCTGCATTTGCAGTCGTTTTTTTGCACGTTTGTGCGCAAAACTGGTTTAATGTGAGTTATAACTCTTATAAATGGAATATTCTAAATATCTATGACAGTTTAGTAAGATGGTGTGTTCCTGTTTTTGTAATGATAAGTGGAGTTCTCTTTTTACAAAAAGATAAAACGATTAAGGAATTATATTCAAAAAATATTTTTCATATTTTTTTAGTACTAATTCTATGGTCTTTTATATATTCAGTGGTGGAATTATTCCAAAATAACTTAACTATTAAAGATTCAGTGATATTATTTATTAAAGGGACAGGACACTTATGGTATTTAAAAATGATACTCGGGTTGTATATTTTAATTCCAATTATTAAAAGAGTAGTACAAGATAAAAAACTAACTAAATATGTTTTGTCTGTAATATTCATATTTTCTATGTTTTTGCCTCAATTAATATGTATTATAGGAGTTAAATATGGAACACTTTTGAAAATTTTCAATGATATTATGAAATATAACATATTTACTTATTCATTAGGATTTATTTTCTATTTTATTCTTGGATATCATATTAATAATACAGTTATAAGCGATAGGAATAAGAAAGTAATATATGTTTTGGGTTTAGCTGGTTTTTTATTTACTGCTATTTCAACGTATTTAATATCAAAATACACAAAAACTAATAATAGTATGTTTTATGATTTTTGTTCAATTAATGTTGCTCTTGAATCAATTGCAATTTTTGTTTTTGCAAAAGATATTAATTATAAATTTAGCATTAAATCTGAAAAATTTAAAAGAATTATAACGTCTTTATCAAAATATTCATTTGGCTGTTATCTTATTCATATGTTGGTTATAAAAGAACTAAGTTATTTTGGATTAAATACGTTATCCTTCAATCCAATCATATCAGTTATTTTTATATCTTTCATTGTAATTATAATATCTTTTGGTATTTCAGCATTAATTAATAACATACCTTTTTTAAAAAAATATGTTGTTTGAAAGGAAAAATAAATATGTCTAGATTTGAAAGTACTAAAATATCTAGTATTTTAGGAATTGTTGCAAATATATTTTTATTGATTATTAAATCAATTATTGGCTTTTTTACTAAAAGTCAATCAATGATTGCTGATGCATTTAATAGTGCTGGAGATATTTTCTCATCATTAATGACGTATATAGGAAATAAAATATCTAATAAACCAAGCGATGATGATCATAATTTAGGTCATGGAAAAGCAGAATACATATATTCAATGCTCATTAGTATTTCTATGATACTTATGTCATTATTAATATTAAAAGATTCTGTTTTAACTATTATAAATAAGGAAAAATATAGTTTTTCAATGTGGTTAATTATTATATGTATAATTACAATAATAACTAAAATCTTATTATTTATATATACTAATAAAGTATATAAAAAATATAATAATTTACTTGTAAAAGCTAATTCAAAAGATCATTTAAATGATGCGATTATAACTAGTATAAACTTAATATCATGTATACTTGCTAGGTATGGAATTTATTATCTTGATGGTGTAGTAGGGGTAATTATTGCATTATGGATTATGTATACATCTATCAAAATATTTATTGAAAGTTATAATGTTTTAATGGATAAAGCAGCATCTATTGAAACAAAGAACAAAGTATTAGAAATAGTTAAAAAATATGATGAAATTAAAAGAGTGAACCATTTTAATTCAACTCCGGTTGGCTATAAATATCAAATATCTTTTACGATATTTGTAGATGGAAATTTATCTACTTATGAAAGTCATGAGATAGCAAACAAATTGGAGAAAGAAATTATTAAAAATATAGATGAAATATATTTAGTAGTAATTCATGTTAATCCAATATAAAAGATTCTTTTTTAAGAATCTTTTTTAATACCACATATTTGTAAGATTTCCATCATTTTCATAGTATGAATCCATTAAAACTACATGAGGGAATTCGGATAGTAGTGTTTCTTTTGTTTCTTTGGTTATAATTACACCTCGTTCGTCATACCATAATGCTTGTGCTACATAATAGTAATCTTCATCAATTCCAACTATAATTGCAATATGTCCGCCAGCTTTATAACTATGTAATAAATCTCCAACTTTAATTTGATTAGATTCAATTAATTTTTTTGAATTTGCAGTTAGTTTTCCAAAATCGGTAAGGTCTGCATCATCTGCAAAACCTGCTCCAATATCACCAACATCATATCCAGCATTTAAAAGAACCCAAGATACAAATCCACTACAATCAAGTCCATTATCCATTGCTTTATGCATTGGATCACTATATAGGGAACATCCCCATATTTTTGGCTTTCTGCTTGATTTTGTAATATTATCATATCTTGAAGAGTTTAAATATAATCCAACATGATAATATCGTCCTTCACCATCTATTTTATTACTTTGAGTAATTCTACCGTTTTCATTGAAATAATTAATTCTATAAGGAAATTCTAATGTTAAAAACCTTGCAACCTCTACTGCAGATGCCCTTGTTTTAAATCCTACCTTATGTGCTCTATTATAAAGTATTTCATCTAGTAAATCATTTTCTTCTACAGAATATTTTTCACAAGGTAAAAATTTTTTCTTTAAATCAAATGTTTTTGGTTTATCAACTATTAAAGAGGTAGATGTAATTTTAATCTTACTAACGCTACCATTATATTCTGCTGTTATTATGGCATGTCCCTCAGAAATTGTATTAATGTTACCATCTTTAACTGAAATTATATTAGTATCGCTGCTTCTCCATTTTATTCTGGGCTTATTTCCAATATAATCATAACTATAATCAAGTTTATACTTATTATTTATAGGATAATATTCAGTTTCACTATTAAATTTAAAATTATATACTATTGATTTTTTATTTTTATATATAATTTCCTCATCATTTTTAATATATAAATTATGTTTACTATTATCATAATCAAATATACATTCATTATTATTAGCTTTAATCCATGAGTCAGAATTTAGAGTAGGGATACTACTATCATCAGTTAAAATACAATAAATATTTTTATCCTTTGATAAGACTATATGTATTTTATTATCATTTACTAATATATTTTTAATTTTTATATTACTTGAAAACATTAATAAGACAATTATCAAAATTATTACTAATAATATAAAATATTTTACCCATTTTCTTAATTTTCTTCTTTTATATTTTCTATTTTTTTTATAATATTTGATAGCATTTCTAATCATTTGAATTAAAGTAATTTTTTTCTTCTTCATTAGAATCACCTATATTAAAATTATAGCATAATAAAAAAAGATATTCATTACAAATATCTTTTATTTACAATTAGCGATTTCTAGATTCAGCATTTTTGCTTCTAGAATTGCTTCTTGCATTATTTCTAGCATTTGATCTACTTTCATGCTTAGCATTACTGTTAGATTTACATCTAGAATTATTTCTAGCGTTTGCCAATTTTATCACCACCTAATATTATTATGGTTATATTAATAATTTAAATGTATATTATTTTAATATGAAAATGGAAATAATTGGTCCTTTATTACTGTCTTTTTTAGCAGGTATTAGTACTTTATTAGGCGGGGTTTTAATATTTGCCAGATTTAAAAATATAAATAATTTTATAGTTTTTTCATTATCTTTTTCTATTTCAATTATGATATTAATATCTATATTTGACTTAATCCCTAACTCATATGTAATTATATATAATAAATATAATAATATTGGTATAATATTTTCAATTATTGCGTTTTTATTTGGATATTTTACTATATTATTGTTTAATAAGATTTTTAATTACGATTCATCATTATATAGAGTAGGGGTAATGAGTGCTATATCACTAATGATTCATAATTTTCCAGAAGGAATAGCAGTATTTATGAGTGGCATTAGTAATATTAATGTAGGGTTAAAACTGTTTTTAGCTATAATGTTACATAATATTCCTGAAGGAATATCTATTGCTATTCCGATATATTATGGGAATAATAGCAGAAAAGATGCATTAAAAATAACTTTAATATCTGGATTGGCTGAACCAGTAGGTGCACTTATATCGTATATATTTTTAAAAAAATATATTAATTTAATATTTATTTCATTTATTTTATTATTTGTTTCAGGATTGATGATTTCTTTATCAATTAATGAAATATATGCAGAAATAAGAAAATATACTAATAATACTTTTAAATATTTTGGATATCTAGTTGGAATATTAATATTTATATTAATGAATTTATTTTTAAAATAAAAAGTGGTAATTAATACCACAATTTAGTTAAATTTCCATCTTTTTTATAATAATCGTCCATTAGCATAACCCAATAATATCTATTATAAATTGTTTTTTTAGAATAATCTACTATTACAACTGCAACATATGGTGCATACCATAAACTTTCAGCAACATAATATTTGTCGTTATCTTCGCCCACAATAATTGCAATATGACCACCACTTGGTCCACTTGAACTAAGTAAGTCACCAACTCTTACTTTACCATCATTGATTAGGGAAGAGGTGAACCTTGTTTTTTCTCCATAGTCAGTCATATCAAGTGATCCATATGCAACTCCAGCACCTACGTCTTTTACATCAAATCCACCATTGTACATAACCCATGTAATAAATCCACTACAATCAAGTCCATTTCTTCTAGTACCATGAGAAGGACCACTATACATGTTACATCCCCATGTTGCGGGACCATATCTTGAATTTGCAAGGTTATCAAATCTTGAAGAATGTAAAAATAACCCTTTGTGATAATAACGTCCTTCACCATCTATTTTACTTGCAAATGTAAGTCTTCCATTTTCTGAAAAATATCTTATCTTATATGGAAACTCAAGTGCTAAAAATCTTGCTGCTTCTACGGCTCCTGCTCTTGTTTGATATCCAACATCATTAATTCTATCTTTTAAAATCTCATCTAGCAAATCATTTTCTTCTTTTGAATACATATCACAAGTTAAATAACTTTTCTTTAAATCATATTCTTTTGGTCTCTTAGTAATTAGATCTGTAGAAACAACTAATATTTCAGTGGATTTATCACCATAGTTAGCTGTGACTTTGATATTTCCTTTCTTTTTGGCAGTTATTTTACCATTTTCATCGACACTTACAACATCACTATTTTCACTTGACCATACTATATTGTCATTAACGTATCCTATAGTAGTATAGGTAAGAGTAGGGGTGTAAGTGCCTCCTAAAGGAAGATAAATCTTATTTTTATTTGCAGAAATGCTTGTAACTTCACCCAGTTTATTTGTTTCTTCTACTTTAAATATTTTATTGGATTTATTTTTTAAATATACAGTATATATATTTTCATCAATATCATATGAACAAGTATTATTTTTAGCAAGTTCCCATCTTTCATCATCAATCTTAACTTCTTCACTTTCGGGAATCATCATACAATATATATCATTATTTAAATTATTTTTATCAATGTCGTAATTTACAAAAATTTTTCCATCCACTAGCCCTACTGACTTTATAAATGGAATAGGGGGAGTATTAAATATAGAATACTTTACTGCTGCTACAAAGAAAAAACAAAAAATAAGCAATATAATCGTTAATACCCTTCTCATTACTTTTCTCCTATTATATTATTCTTTTACAATTATATCAATTAGTTACATCTATTTCAATTTTTTTCTTTTAAAGATTAATTATCTATGAAGAGGGGAATAGTTATTTGGAAATGAGATGAATAATTACTCAACTAAACGAATCTCGATTCCAAATAGAAATTCATGTGTAAGTGTATATAATATTATTATTTAATATATATAATTAAATATAATGATTTATATATTAATAAATTTAAAATTTTATTATATAAATTTATTTAATAATTTAATACTATATATAAAAATATATTAATTATTTAAATAATATAATAAAAAAAGAATAGATATTTTTGATAAATATATATCTATTCATAATATTTTATATATAGAAGTTAACATAACATAAATTATCGGAAGTAACTCTAATAACAATTTAAACTTTTCTAGATTCAATCTCAGCCATTTTATTTAATACTTCAGATGCATTGTCTTTGTTTATCTCAGTATATCCCAATTCTTTTAATGCCTGAATTTTAACTGTATTTAATTGTTGAGTTCTACTTAATTTTTCTTCTTTATCATTTTCAATTTCTTGTACAAATCTATTATGGGATTCAGTTAATTTAGATCTAGATGCTCCTCCATTGTTATATAAATTAAATGCAGTAAATACAATACTTTCTAGTATAAACTGTTTTGTTTCATTAAATTTAAATTCATTTGGATTAGTAAATCCAGTTTTCTTAGATAAATATCCAAATATATATTTAATTTCTGGTACGTTATCTAGTGATTGTAGTACATGATACAAATATAAGAATGTATAATATGTATCTTTTGTTTTTTCTTCAGTAAATTTTTCTTTGATTAAGAAAATAATATCGTTTAATAATTCTTGCTCTTCTTTAGTTAAATTCTTAAAATTAAATACTTGAGTATTTAAGTCTTTTACATTTTGATTTAGTTTACTTTCTACATTTTCTAAATATTCACTTGTTACTTTAATTTGTTTTAATGTTTCATCATTTCCATCTTCGATATCTAGTAATTTCAATAATAAAATCCTTTTTTCTTGTGGCCATTTATTTAATGAATCTAATTCCAAATAATTATATATCATTTGTCTAGAAACTCCTAAATATTTAGCTAATTTTACTTTTGAAATACCAAGTTCACTTAATAAGTTATTTAATTCATCCATTATGTTTTCTCTCCTCTACTCTATAATTACAATATAATTGTATAATACTTTACATTTGCTTGTCAATAGATAAAATAAAAAAACTCAGAATTGAGTTTTATTTTAAATACCAAATATCTTTACCATCTTTGAATACTTTTTTAATAATGCCACCCATTAGGCATTGTTCTCCTAAATAAATAACACATGCTTGACCAGGAGTTACTGCCTTAACATCAGTGTATTTAACTTTTAATTCATTATTATCTAGGTATTCAATAGTTACGGGTACATCTTCACTTCTATATCTAAATTTAGCAGTCGCAAATGTTGGACACTTATCTGATATGTGATTTACGTTTTCTATTATCGCTTCGTCTGATAGTAAGTATTTAGAATCGCTTCCATATGCTATATATAAAGTGTTTGTTTTTGAGTCTTTACCACAAACATAGTGCCTTTTTTCATCTCCTGATAATCCAACATTACGTCTTTGACCAATTGTATAATTCATAAGTCCATTATGTTCCCCTACTTTATTTCCAGTTTCAACATCTATTATGTCACCTTTTTTGCCTTTTAAATAATTAGAAACAAACTTTTGATAATTTCTTTCTCCAATAAAACATATACCAGTTGAATCTTTTTTATCTGCTACAGGAATATTATTATCTCTAGCAATCTTTCTAACTTCATCTTTATTTAGATGTCCTATTGGAAATAATACATCTTTTAATTGTTCGGGAGTAACTTGACTTAAAAAATAAGTTTGATCTTTGTTATTATCACTACCTCTTAATAATCTATTTCCTTCTATTCTAGCATAATGACCAGTAGCAATTTTATCAGCACCTAATTTTTTTGCTTCTTTTTTAAATAAATCAAATTTAATATACTTGTTACACATAATATCAGGATTAGGAGTTCTACCCTTCTCTAATTCATCTAAGAAATATTTGAAAACGTCATCCCAATATTCTTTGATAAAGTCTACTCTATATAATGGAATACCAAGTTCATCACATACATTCTTAGCATCCCTGTAATCAAGTTCTTGAGGACAGACACCATCTGTTATACCTTCAACATCATTATTAATATTTGAATCCCAATTTTTCATAAATAAGCCTACAACATCATATCCTTGTTGTTTTAATAATAAAGCTGCTACTGCAGAGTCAACTCCACCACTAATACCTACTACTACTCTCATATACATACATTCCTTTCGACATGTACATTATACTACAAATTTAATAATATTTGAAGAAATATATATTTCAAATAAACTATTTAATATAAGTGCACCTGATAATATCAAAAATATATAAATATAATTAATAAAAAATGTTTTATAGTTTATTTGTCTATTATTTCTAAATGCATTATAAGATTTAATAGAAAAATTTAAACTATAATAACATAAAAAAATATATATTATTATACTTATTATGCTATTTAAGCTTAAAATTAGGCTATATAAGACTCCTTTTAATCCAAAAGTATAAATTACAGAGGATACAGTAAATCCAAGCGTAATTCCTTTAAAAGCTACTAAAAGTAATGATAAAAAAGAAAATATAAATATTATTCCAAAAATCCATATTAAAAATCCATATTTTAAGTTATTAAATAAGCTTTTAACTAATCCTGTACTATAATTAAATTTTCCCGTTTTAAATAAATTGATATAATTAATAATTTCACTTTTAATACCCTTCTTGCTAATTAATATAAAACTAATTATTCCCAAAACAAAACCAACTATTAATGCTAAAATTAATATTTTAAATATTCTTGTTTTAATTATTTTCATATTAAATTATATTTATTCTTTATTTTTTTATTACAATATATTATAATTATTATGAGGTAAAAATTATGGCAAAAAGAAAAAAAAGTGATATATGGAGAAAAATTATTGTATGGGCAATGCTTATAGCAATGGTAGCTAGTCTTTTTACATTTGCATTCTCTGCATTATTTAGTTAATTAAAAAAGAGAAATTTTATTTCTCTTTTTTATTTGATTTCTTTAAAAGATCTCTAATTTCTTCAAGTAATAATACTTCACTAGATTTAGCAGGTTTTTCTTCTTTTTTAGCTTCTTCTTTTTCTTTTTTCTTAGTTAGATTAGTTAATTTGTTAACTGCTTTAACAATAAAGAATACGCATAGTGCAATTATTAAGAAATCTACTACATTTTGAATAAATAAACCATAGTTTAAAACAGTATCATTAATTTTAACTGATAGATCACTAAAGTTAATTCCTCCAAGTAGAAGTCCAATTAAAGGCATTAAAATATTATCAACTAGTGAACTTACGATTTTACCAAAGGCACCACCAATAATAACACCAACTGCTAAATCAATTACATTTCCTTTAGAAACGAATTCTTTAAATTCTTTAATCATAGTTTTTCCTCCATTCAAATTATACAATACTACTAACTATTTTTCTAGTGCATTTTATAATTATTTTTTATATCAAAGAAAAAGAGTTTTAAAAACTCTTTATATTTTAACTGGTGGACCGTTAGGGATTCGAACCCTAGACCCATCGATTAAGAGTCGATTGCTCTACCAGCTGAGCTAACGGTCCAGATAAAAATGAATTAAATTTAATTCATTGATATGATTATAGCACAACAAAAAGCAAAAATAAAGTTTTTTTAATTAATTTTTCCAATAGCTTCACCATTTTTAAGGTTATAATGCTTTTCCTTCAATAAATTTTCTATACTTACAACGTTATAGTCTAAGTTATTTAATGCAGGTATTAGTTTTTTTACTGCATCTATACTTTCAATATATGTATCATGCATCAAAACAATACATCCATCACATGCATTTTTAATTACTTCATTATATATTTTATTACTATCTTTATATAACCAATCTTTTGAATCTATATTCCAAAGTATTAACGGATAACCAAATGATAATACATTATCGTTATAGTCACCATATGGTGGCCTAATATATTTTAAGTTATCATTAGTAATTTCGTTATATATTATTTCAGTTGAATTAATTTCATTTTCAATTTCATTTAAAGGAAGTGTACTTAAATTTTTATGAGAATATGTATGAGATGCAATTTCATTTTTTGAATTATATACATCTAATACTATATCTTCATTATATTTCATTCTATTACCCAGCATAAAAAATGTTGCAGTTGAATTATTTAGTTCAAGTGTTTTTAAAAGTTCACTAGTATATTTTGATGGTCCATCATCAAAAGTAAAAACTATAAATTTATTGTATTTATAATTATTTGGTTTAACTTCATTTGAAACATTTTCATTTAAACTTATTTCTATATAAGGGGTATAATCAATATCATCAAAATTAATATCATAAAAATAAACAATAATCTTATTATCATTTATTATATAAGTATGATTATTAATATTTGAATTTATTATTAAATTATAGATTTCCTCACTATATTTGTAATATGATAACTCATTAATTTTACTTTCTAAAAATTCTTTCTCATACAAATTAGTTATATATGATAAGCTTTTACTATCTAAATTAAATATTAAATTCTTATATTTTGTTTTATCAATGCTATTATTTATATTAAAAACAACATTTATATATTCATTAATATAATAAATTTCATAATTAATTGAGAGTTCTTTTTTTATTAAATCAAATGATTTGAAGCGTTTTACATAATCAAATATATATTCAGAAATTATTTTGTCTATTTTATCATTTTTAAATCTAGGATAATGTACATCAATATAAGTAATTTCATCTTCGTAAGAAATAGTTGAATTAATTAATGAGCTTTTAATTTTAAGTGGTTCAGTATAAATAACATTCACTATTACGAATAATACTACTAATACAACTGATATATACATAAAAAATCTATAAAAATTATTTCTATAATTTAAAAGTATCATAATAGTATCCTTTCATCTTATAATTATAATATATCACAAAATCAAAAATATTAAACTCTTTTTTAAAAAAATATTGAAAATGGCTTTTTTTTATGATATTATTAATAAGCGATGGACCTTTAGCTCAATTGGTTAGAGCATCCGGCTCATAACCGGGCGGTTGTAGGTTCGAGTCCTACAAGGTCCACCACTAATTTTGCAGGTGTGGCGAAATTGGCAGACGCACTAGACTTAGGATCTAGCGGAGCAATCCATGGGGGTTCAAGTCCCTTCACCTGCACCACTAAGAAATTATTATGCTAACGTATGTTAGCTTTTTTAATTGCCATTAAAAGAATTTAGTGATATATTAATCGTGGTGATTAATATGAATTCTAATGGAATTGATATTGTAAAAATTGAAAGATTTGATACTTTAAAAAATAATTCTTCATTGATGAAATCAATATTTACTGAAAATGAAATTAAATATATTAATTCAAGAAATAACAATTCATCTACTATAGCAGGACTTTATGCTGCTAAAGAAGCATTTTTAAAAGCAATAAAAAAAGGCATTAATGATTATTCATTAAAAGATATTGAAATATCTCATGATAATAATAATGCTCCTTTTATAATTTTAAATAATTCGCTAAAAGATAAATATCCTAATTATTCAGTATCAATTTCACATGATGGAGAATATGCTATTGCAAGTGTGATATTATTTAATTAGAATTTTTTCCTTTTTTGTTTCTTTATTATTTTCTTTATATAATTCAACTGCCCTATCCCATTTTTGGTATTTAGGGTCATTTTTATGTGATACAACTAAATTTGATTTAAGTAAATATTCGCCTACATAATAAGTAGAAATCTCTGCTCCTCTATGATTTAAGTGTTCTCCTTTATCTTTTGTATCATTTACCCAATCAATATCTAATAATGTATTTAAATCTAACCATTCAAGATTGTAATCTTTAGCAATTTTACTTACTATTTCATGTTTTTTCATAGACCACGCTTTTATAGATGGATTAGATATTAATATTAATTTTATATTATGTTCATCGCATAATTCAATTATTTTCTTTAAATAATACATATTTTCATCTTTAATAATTGTTTTATCATCTCGTCTATCTTTTCGATAACTTTCAATATCACTTTTTTTAGCCGGATTAAATTTAGCAATATATCTAAACCCTTTATTGTAATCAATCCAAGCATCACTTCCACCTAGTATTTTTTTCCAATTATTATGTAGCACATAAAATGGTAGCATATATTTTACTTTTTTAATGTCTTTAATTTTTCTTTTATTACTATCTGGATCTCTAAAAAACATATTAGTTTCTAAGAATACAACTTTTGGATTTTGGCTTTTAATTCCAAGAGTTAAATATTGATAAGATTCTTTCATTGTCTGACTAGATAATGAGCAATCATAACTAGTAAAACCATATTTATCATATATTAATGTTGGAGAAATAGAAGAATAAATTAAACTATCTCCTACCATAAGAGTATCTATTGTATTTTCTTCTTCATTTAGAAGTTCAAACATAGTACTATTGAAAAAACCATACTTAAATAGATTCTTTTTATTAGGAAATAATGGAATAGCTAATAATTCAACTAGTATTGCTAATATTATAAAAAATATAATTATTTTAAAATACCACTTCATTATAACCTCCTAAAAATCTGCATACATTGGATCAACTGGTACATAACCATGTCCAAATGCGCCTAGTAAAAATATTGAAAAAATAAGTATGTAATATAGTGCCCATCTAACTGCAACTGGTTTTTTACTTATTTCATTTCTAACATCAATATTTTTTTCTTTAAATATACTTATTACAAATACAAATGTAATTCCTATTAATAACGCAATGTAATCATATATATCTAACCCAAGAGATGATATTTCACCCGTTCTAATAGACCAATCAGTAAATATTTTTTTAATCATTCCTAGTGCTATTTGCATAGTATCCGCTCTAAAGAATATTTCACCTATAAAAACCAAAAATGCCATCTTAATTGATTGAAATACTCTATATATGATATTTTCTCTATTAATATTTAATTTGTTACATATTTTAATTATTAATGGAGTAAAAATATTTCCAAGTAATATCATTAGAAAATGAAATAATCCAAATGCTAGAAAAGTATATCCTGCTCCATGCCATAGACCATTTAAAAACCAAACTACAAATAGCGCAATACTACCACTAATTAATGGTCCAAAGTGATTACCAAGTTTTTTTCTAGCACTAATAGTTAATTTTTTCATCGGTTTAGATAATGAAATTGGATAGAATATATAATCTCTGAACCAAGCTCCTAAACTAATATGCCATCTTGTCCAAAATTCTGATATATTTTTAGAAAAGAATGGCTGTCTAAAGTTTTCTTTAATATTAATTCCAAGTATTTCAGATGATCCAATTACTACATCCATTGTACCTGAAAATTCCATATATAGCATTACTGTATAAGCAATTGTACCTAGTAAAGATGAAAAACCACTAAATTCTATATAGTTGTCAAATACAATTTTTACTAAGATATTTAGTCTATCTGCTATAACCATTTTTTTAAATAAGCCAAACATTATTCTCTGGTAACCCCTACATAAGTTATCATAAGTAACATTATTACCTGCAAACATACTATCTTTTATATCAGCATATCTAGTGAAAGGCCCTTCAATTAATGTGGCAAAATATGAAATATATAGTGCTACTTTTAAAGGATTCTTTTCTGCCTCTACTTTACCATTATATACATCTATAACATATGATAATGCAGTAAGCAACCAAAAAGATATACCTATAGGTGCTACAATTCTTATTATTTTAAAACTATAATCTATATGTAATAGTTTTAATAGTAAATTAGTATTAATTGAAAAGAAATTTAAATATTTATATGCAACTAAAAAAGAAACATTTATTAAAATATATATAATTAATAATAATTTCTTTTTAAATTTAAATTTATTCTTGATTTCCTTTTTCTCTTCACTATTAGCATTATTTAATAATAATTCTTTCTTTTCTTCCAATTTATTTATAAATAATGCACTTATATATGTAGTTAATATTGTAATAAATAATATTACAATAAGTTTTTTACTTATATAAAAGAATAATGCAAAACTAACTAAAAGTAAGAAAATATATCTAAATTTCTTAGGAACTATACTATATATTATTACTACCGCAGGTATAACTAGAAACAAATAATATATACTAAGATATGACATTTTTTATTCCTCTTTTAATCTTTCGATTAATTCCCACATTTTTTTAGCTGAATTAAAATTAGCAGGTATGATTTCAACTGTAGGTATTTCTACATCAAATTCATCTTCTATTTCTGAAACTAAAGATAATATAGTAAGTGAATCTAAATATCTACCATCTATTAAATTGTCTACTGTTTCATAATCAACTTCTGGTTGTAACCCTTCTAAAATTTCAATTAATTTTTCCATAATACATCCTACTCCTTTACTTCATAATTTGGAAAATTTATTTCACTAGTTTTAATTGTATTTCTAACTAATTTATACTCTTTATTTTTATTATAAATTAATATTTTAGGTAAATCTCTACTTAAGAATAATGATATACCCTCCGTAGAAGAATAAGCTCCAACATTTTTAAATACAAATATGTCTCCTACTTCTACTTTTCTTACACTAAGATTCTTTACTAAGACATCATTAATTGTACAAAGTGATCCATATATATTGTAAATATCACTATCAGCTTTTCTTTTAGGTAATACTTCTAAATGAGGTATTTTCATAGCAAGAGTGCTGCCATAATATACCAAATGATTTATTCCACCATCCACTATTGCAAAATTGCCATTTTGATTTGATTTTAAATCAACTACTGTAGTTAGGTAATTACCACATGATGCTGCAATACTTCTACCAATTTCCAAAAGAACCTTTTTATTTTTAATTCTACTTAGTGCTTCATTTACTTCTTTAAAGAACTCATCTTCATCAAATTCATCGCCTTCATAATAGAAAATTGGAAGACCTGGTCCATATTCAATTTCTTCAAATGTAATATTATATTCTTTTTCCATTTCATTACTAAAAAGTATTAAATAATCTATTTCCTTATTTATTCTCTTTATAGAATGTTTCTGTGTTCCGGAAAAATATTCTATACCTTTAATTACTAAATTTTTATTATTTGCTATTATATGTTTAAAATCTTCTTCGCTTACACCAAATTGATTGCCAGATGTAAGTCGTATCAATACATTTAATTTTTTATTATATTTGATAGATAATTCATCAAGAATTTCAAAGTGTTCAATAGATTCAATTGTATATCTATTAATGTCGTAATTCTTAACTAAAGATTCAATAAATTCATAATTTTTATATACACCAGATATTACCATTTTATTATGATTAATATTAAGATTGTTACATATTTCAAATTCACCTGGAGAACATATTTCAAATTTATCAATCATTGATTCTACTTCTTTTGCAATAAATGTATTTGCTTTAACTGCATAAACAAGACTTATATCATTACTGAAAGATTTTTTTAAATGATCAATTCGCTTGTCTAATTCATTAATATCATAAACATATATTGGAGTCCCAAATTTTTTAGTTATATAATCATAATCTATCATTTTGAACTCTCCTTATATAATTGCATTAGTTTTTTTCTATCTATCTTACCATTTTTAGTCATTGGAAACTCTTCCATTTGTATTAATAAAGTTGGAATCATAAATGCAGGTAATACTTCTTTCAATTTAGCATGTAAATCTTTTTTACTGATATCTCCTATATAAAAACCATATAGTTTTGATTTTTCAGAATCAAATATTGTACAACTTCTAATTACTTCATCATATTTCATAAGAGCTTTATCAATTTCTTCAAGTTCTATTCTATGCCCCAAGTATTTTATTTGAAAATCTTTTCTACCATTAAACATAAGTTCATTATTTTCATTATAATAAGCAAGATCTCCAGTTCTATATATTAATTCAATATAATTATTAATATTAGGATTTTGAATAAAATGAGAATCAGTTTGTTCGTGATTATTAAAATATCCAAGAGCAAGTGATGTGCCACTTACGCATAATTCCCCTACTTTATTTGGAACTGTTATTTCTTTATTTTCATCATCAAGTAAAAATACTCTTTCATTAGGAAATGCTTTTCCTATTGGAATTTTATCATCATAATCTCTATTTCTATCAATTATATAATAAGTACAATTACAAGTTATTTCTGTAGGACCATAAATATTTACAAACATTGTATTTGGTAAATGTTCCATCCAAAGTTTTAAATGCTTAATAGGCATTACTTCACCACTAAATAGTATCTTATTTACTGTATCAGGCACTTTATAATCAAGCCCATGAAATGTAGTTATTAAACATAATGCTGAAACAGCCCAAGTCATAGTAGTAATTTTATTATCACATAAATAATCGAGTAACATAACTGGATTAGAAAAGTATTTTTTAGGTACTATTACTAGTGTTGCTCCTACTCTTAAAGCACTATAAATATCTTTAACAGATACATCAAAATCAAAAGGTGCTTGATTAGCAATTATATCTTCTTCTTTAAAGTTAAACATAGTTGTATATTTATCAATAAAGTCTATTACTGATCTATGAGAAATTACAACTCCTTTAGGAACACCGGTTGAACCCGATGTAAAATTAACATATAAGGGGTCATAATTAATATGCTTATTTAATGCATTATTTATACTTTCTTCATTATATTTATTTTCTTTTAAATCTTTAATATTATATACATTTAAATCACTAAAATATTTTTTAGCAGCATCCATATTTTCATCATTCGTTATAACATTCTTAGATTTAATTACATCCTTTATTTGTAATATTCTATTTTCTGGCAATTCTGGATTAATTAACGTGTAATAACATCCTGCATAGACGCTTCCAAAGAAAGAAATAAGAGTATCTATTCCTTTATCCATAAAAATTATTATTGGTTCATTAAAAGTATTTCTTTCAGAAAAAAAACTTCCTACATTCAAACTATATTTATTTAAATCATTATATGTAATTTTTTCATCTTCACATATAACTGCAATTTTATCACTATATTTTAACACTGAATTTTTTAAATAATCAATAACACTATACATACTTCATATCCTCATTGTTTCATTTATCTATCACAATTTTATCACAAAAAAATAAAAGTAACAACATTATTGTTACTTTTTGTATATTGAGTTTTTATTTTAATACGCGAATATAATTTTTTTCATTTTTTATGAAGTTTCTAAAAATCCAATAGTCTTCTCTATCTGAGTAATCATCAAGTAATTTTAAAACTTCAGAATCTTTTGTAAGTGAATAATAACTCTTAATTATAGCTAATTTTACAAGTCTATCATTATAATCATATAATCCATCAAATATATCCACTATTAGTGATTTAACTAATATTCTAAACCATTCTAAATCATAATATATGTTCTCTGAATTTATGTATCCATTATAAGCATTATTATATGTGTTTTCAAATCCTTCTTCAGTTAATAATTTATAAGAGGAATTATCAAGTAAATATAATAGCTTTAATTTGATTGATTTTAATCCATGAACATCACTAAATCCAAATAATCTATCTACCTCATTTAATTTTTTTATTAAGTCTAGGTAAAATAATAGCGTTGTATTATCCCTTGGAGTATATACAAACCCCTTATTTTTAAATGAATCTTTTCTAAATTCCTCCATATTATATCTTTGATTTTCTTCTTCAGTAATACTTGAATCATAATTACCATATTTTATAAGTAATTCATTTATATCATCGTATAATCTATAATCTTCAATACCAGAATCGATTTGGTTAAATATTGCAAACATGTATGAACTATTTAACACTTCATCTAAATAATTAAATGAATCAGGGAATAATTTATCGGGTTCAATCGTCCTGTCTATAGGGTAATAATTTATTAGATAATTTGATGGTAACATTTGTGTAGCATCAGAAAGAGCATCCTCTAGATAATCTGTATCTTTATGCATTAATATAGAATAAAATTCATCTCTTTTTTGTAATAATAATCTAATATTCTTTTTCCTTTTATTTTTAAATTCATCATCACAAATATCATCATAAGCAAATGATAAATAATATTCTGCTAATTTATTCTCTATTTCTTCTACTTTCATAAGTTTATCTGATATCTTAGTAGCGCCAATTAACGTTTTAAGTTCAATATCATTTCTAACAAAATCAATTATTGATGATAAAAAAGGATAATTAAATGTTTCTAGTAAATAATATAATTCATCTTTAGAAACATTATCATTTAATATAATATATCCATCTTTAACTTGTAGTATATCATCATATTTTTTATTAAGTTTTGATAATGAATCCATATCATTCAACATAGCAAAATGATATTCGTTCGAAGCATAATTTGCTCTTTCTAGAAATATAGGAATAAATCTTTCAATATTA
The DNA here is from genome assembly GCA_902778125.1 of uncultured Erysipelotrichaceae bacterium. Classification (GTDB taxonomy): domain Bacteria; phylum Bacillota_I; class Bacilli_A; order RF39; family UBA660; genus CAG-1000. The sequence goes on from CACYWH010000005.1 coordinate 60,501, forward strand.
TTTATACTAATTTTACCTTTTCCATTAAATCTTTTACAAATTAATAATGTAAGTAATATTATAAAATCATATCTAATTATGTATTTTTCTTTTTCCATGACTCCCCCAATGTATGAAATTTATTATAATTCAAAAGAAATTATTTGTCCATATAAATATTTATAGTATAATTATATTAGGTGATAAATATGATATATTATTTTATTGGAATTAAAGGTAGTGGTATGAGTGCACTTGCTTGTATTATGCATGATTTAGGATATAAAGTAATGGGAAGTGATAAAAAAGACCATTTCTTCACTGAAGAAGAATTATTAAAAAGAAATATTAAATTGTTAGAATTTAATGAAAATAATATTAAAAAAGATATGATTATAGTACAAGGCAATGCTTTTACTATGGATAATGTTGAGGTTAAAAAAGCACATGAGTTAAATTTAAAAATATATACATATCAAGAAATGATTGCTTTTATAACAAATAATACAAAATTAATTGCAGTAAGTGGTTGTCATGGTAAAACATCCACAACAACTATGTTTAAAAATGTTTTAAATCCATTTGGAGTCAATTATTTAATTGGAGATGGAAGTGGCTTTGCTAATAAAGAAAATGAATATTTTGCTTTAGAAGCATGTGAATATAAAAGACATTTCTTATCATATAATCCATACTATTCTATTGTGACAAATGTTGAATTAGATCACACAGACTATTATAAAGATTTAGATGATGTAATAGATGCATTTAATGAATTTATTAATAAAACAAAAAATACAGTAATTATGTGTGGTGATGATCAAAACGTAAGAAGATTAAAAACAAGCAAAAAGGTATTATATTATGGATTTAATAATGAAAATGATGTTACATTAAAAAATATTAAATATGATAATAATAATACAATTGCTGATATATATATTAATAATAAATTATATATTAATGCTACATTTCCATTCAATGCAGATCATTTATTATTAAATGCTTTATCTGTAGTAGCTGTTTGCTATTTGGAAAACTTAGACAAAGAAATAGTTAAAGAACAAATATCTAAAATAGAACATGCTAAAAGAAGATTTATAGAAGAAAAATTTAAATCTAATATACTTATTGATGATTATGCTCATCATCCAACTGAAGTAAAAGTTACAATTGAAGCCGCTAAGAAAAAATATCCAAGTAAAAAAATAATTGCAATTTTTAAAGCCCATACCAAGTCTAGAGTTAAATATTTTTATAAAGAATTTGCAGATGCTCTTAATTTAGCAGATAAGGCATATGTAATGGATATAGGCGAAGATAGGTGTGAAGTTGGATATGATGATGTTGATTGCAATCTTATAATTAATAACCTTAATAATGGTGAACATATATCACTAGAAGAAGTAGATAAATTATTAGAATATAAAGATTCTGTATTGTTATTTATGAGTAGTAAAGATATATATGTACTTGAAAATAAATATAAAGAAATTGCGTAATGCAATTTTTTTATATAAAAAAAGAAGAGAACTACTCTCTTCCTTCTAATCTACATAATAAATCTATTTTAAACATTTCTTTTTGTGCATTTGCTTTTGATATCATTATACCTTTATAAGCAGTTAATTCTGATTTATGACCATCTAATAATATATCTTTTGGTTCTAAATTATTTAACATTACTATATTACTATTCTTATAAACAGTATAATTTAGCTTAACAGCACCATATACTTTAACAAATAAATCATCAGTTGGAAGTCTTAAATCATATGTTTCTGTTTGCTCATGTTTATTTATAGAAATTAATTCTCCATCAAATTCCCCACTTCTTAATTTTGGATAGAAATCAAACATTAATTTCTTATAAGCAACCATATTATATTTTTTTAAACTTCTTTCTAATTTTTTAAAATTATTTTCATCTAAATAATCTAAAATATATCTACCTTTCATAAATCATAACCCCCTTAATGATTTGTAACTAGATTATAGCATAATTTAATCAATTTGTCAAATTCTTTGTATCAATATCGATACACTATATATTTTCTTTTTTATCTACTAATTTTAATATTCTACTTTTTCTTTTTAAATTAACAAGTTCTCTTACTGTTTGTTCTAATTGTTCTAATTCATTTGTATCTAAATCCATTATAGCCTTAACAATGTCTTTCTTTTCTGGTTCTTTAACTGTTTCTTTTACAACTTGAATACTACCTTCAAAAGGCGTTATTGATAAACTGTCGTCTCTTTTAATTTCATATTTAACATCTTCTTCGTGAGTATTTAATAATTCTAAGCCATTTCTTCTTGCAACATATTTTTCAGGTTTTTCAAATCCAACAACTGGTTCAGACACCAATGTTGGTTTACCAATACTCTTGGCAAGCTCTTCTCTTGCCATTTCCTCTTCAAGTTCATCTCTAGTTATATAATTTCCTTCTCTAATTTCATTTCTAGATGCAACATATACTGGATCATCATTTTTAGTTAAATTATACGCCTTAATAGCATAATAAAATGGAATAAATCCTTTTAAGAAATTTGTCATTCCCTCATTGAACTTATACATACTATTTTTCTTTCTTAGTATATATCCTTCATCAATTAATTTCTTATTTACAAGTGGTCTAACTGTTTCAATAACAGAAAGCCCATATGCAGTAGATAATAATTGTGCAACTATATATATAATAATTAAATCTTTCATTTTATTTTCCCCCTTATACTTTTAAATATCCCATCTAAAAATATGTGCATATTATATCAAAAATGGCACATAATGTCAAATTTATATATAAAAATCAAAAAAATATTAGATGTTTTTCTAATATTTTATTATTTTCTTTTGTTTTCACTAATTAAGGTTAACTCAGTAGTTAAGTATTTAATTCTTTCAATTATTCTTCTTGCTTTTATTTCATCTCTTTCTTTATTTGTTTCAGCTAAGACATTTTCAAGTTCTTCTATAGTGAAATTAGAAGTAAAGAATGTTGTTAGGTTATTATCCATTCTATATTGTAAAATAGTTCCTAAAACATCATCCCTAGCCCATGAACTATTATTTTCAGCACCAATATCGTCTAATAATAATACATCACTTGTCATAATTTCATCTAATACTTCATCATAACTATAGTCGTTAAAAGATGCCTTTAGACGTTTTAATAGTAGTGGATAATATACATTAACACATCTAAATCCCTTATTAGAAAGTTCATTTAATAGAGCACTTAATATATAAGATTTCCCACTTCCAAATGATCCATTTAAATATAAACCTTTAACGTCTTCATTATTTACTTTTTTCTTTAAGAATTCTTTTATATATTTTAAAATTTGATTTCTTTCTTTTTCAAGTATTATATCGCTTAATGATGCATTTCTTAAAATTTTAGATGTTTCAAAGAAAGTAGTAGTATTTTTAATAGTATTTTCTTTAAAATATTTACAAGGTTTATAATAGAATTCTAGATTACCATTAACTACTTTAGGATAATATACGTGACCATTTATCTCATTTTTACATTTATCTATTCCTTTGCAACCACTACAGTTTTTAAGACAAGTACAAGTAGTTTCTAATTTTGAAGTATATTTCATCAATACTTTATCATCTAATTTTAGTCTTGAGCAAAGTTTTTTAAATGTTTCATCACTTGAAGATTTAATAAATTCACGTCTTAGTTCATTTTCAATAGTATCTCTACCTTTTTTATTAAGACTACTTGCTTTTATCATTTTCTAAACTCCTCTATGAAATTTTTGAATTCGGTATCATCACTTGATGAATCGCTAGATTCAATTTTTTCGTTAAACCAAGTAGGTAATACTTTATTCTTTTTATTATTAATATTATTTTTATATTTTTTCTTATGTTCTTTTTCAGCAATACTCATAGCTTCACTTGCAGTTTCAATATTACTTCTTTTCCATTGACCCGCTATAGTCTCTACGTATTGAGAAACCAATTTGTTATTATTAGTTTTTAAGCAGTAATCTATTAAAACATTAACTACTGCAGGATTAAGTTTCAAGTCAATTAATAACATTTCTAATATCTTCATATCTCTATCAGTTGGTTTGACCCCATGATATTTTGCTTTTAAGAACTCATATGGTGAATGGCTTTCAAATACTTGAATCATTCTACCTCTTGAAGAATTATCTCCATTAGCGCTCTTTAAATATTCTGGTTGACTTTTAAATAATAAACTTGGAAGTCTATTATCATTATTAAATTGATAGTATTTTCTAACGTTTTTTCTTAATTCATCTTTATCAATATTACCTTTTTCATTTAGTGATGCTCTTACTAAATCTGCCATAGATACGGGATCTACATCATATAAAAATGATAGATTTGTTATTAATTCTTTCATAGATTTATTTAAACATTTTTCATTAAACATCTCTTTTGGTAATGATGATACCATTAAATCAAAATCATAATCCAGTTCATATTGAAGCAATAACTTATTTTTAGAAACAATGTCGCCTTCATTTAATTCTAAAAGAGTATAATTTCTACTTTTATATACTTGATCGAATGTGGAAGTAACATCTTCATAATCTTTTAATGATACTTTAGGAATTTTAAACATATCAAATAATCTATTATATTCACTCTTACCCACATTGTTATATAAAACAACATTAAATATTGGATGAGAAAAGAATTCTGAAGCAGATACAGGACTATATAGTTCATAAATATAACTATTAATTTCTCCTTCATGGTAATACGTCTTTAATAATCCGATTCCCTCTAATCTTAGTCTGCATTCTTTAATATTATCAAGTGTAAGACCCATACTAGTCATTAAATGATGATGAGATAATTCAGAAGAAATATATGTTTCTTTTGCCTCATTCTGAAGTTTAAGATATAGAACCACTGCAGCATATCCAATTATAGGCATATAAAGTGTATTTAAAACAAGTCTATCTTGTTCACTAAGAAGACTTTTATCAATTACTTGATATATATCTGCTGGATATAATGATATCTTTTTCATATACTACCTCTTCATAAAATATTATACATAACAAATGTTAAAAATAAAAGAAAAAATAAATTTAAATCACTTTAAATTTATTTTAATACATTAATCATCTCTTTATCATTTTTTGTTTCATCAACATTAATATTTTCAGGTTCATTAAAACACTTATTTAAAATTGGTAATGACAACAAAATAGCACTTGCAAGTGATACTTTAATTATATAAATGATTTTCTTTCCTGTTTTTTTATTTTTAATTGTATATTCTTTCATCATTCCCTCTATTGTATAGTTAATTTTCTTTTTACACTATCAGTAATTTCATTATTTTCAAATGAAACATTTAAAAAATTTCTTGATGCTATATAGTCACAAAGATGTATTAATAATTCTTCACGTGATTTTGGAGATTCTAAGATTTCATTTCCAGCTTTATCTTTTGTCCATGGACCCATATGTGTACTTATTAATCTTGCTACAAATTCTGCATCCTTACTAGATATATCTAATTTATCCTTGTTTTCAATAATAAAATCTCTCATAATTAATGGGTGTTCAGTACATGTGTGACCAATATTCTCTTTTCCGGATTTAAATCCATCATGAAGCATTAATGCCATTCTCATTAAATCTTTAGTATATGGCTCATAAACTCCAAAAGCTTCATCTCTAAATATTTCTTCTAATATTCTAAGAGCAACTTTTACATGTCTTACTAAGCCTCCTTCACCAAGTGAAAATTGTGGATGATATTTACCTGAAGATGATGCTGGAATAACATAAAAATAATCAGGAAGCATATTTAATAAAGTTTCAGTGCTTCTTCTAACTTTTTCATCTTCTATTTTATCTAATTCAACTTTAAACCAATCTTTCTTTTCCATATATTATTACCTTCCATCAATATATAATTACTTAATAAAAATTATTATAAATCAAAAGAATAATTTTATCAACTATTCTTTTGTATTTAAGTATTCATGTAATTCTTCGGCTACGTTAAGGGGGATTATTTCACTAAGCTCACTAACGTCTGCTTCTTTTATTTTAGATACACTACCATATTTTTTAATAAGTTTTTTCTTTCTAACTTCACCCAAACCATTTATATTATCTAAAACACTTGAAATAGAACCTTTACTTCTTATTTCTCTATGATATGTAATAACAAATCTATGTACTTCTTCATCTATTCTACTTAAAAGTCTAAATACATTACTACTTTTATCAATGCGTATTATTTCTAATGTATCTCCATCTACTATTGCTTCTGGACTATGATGGTTATCTTTTTTAACACCAATAACTTTAATTGGCAAATTTAAACTATCTAATATCTCATTACATGCGTTTATCTGATTGATTCCCCCATCAACAATAATCAAATCTGGTGGAGTAAGTTTATCCTTTAAAACACGAAAATAACGTCTATATATTACTTCTTTCATGGAACCAACATCATCATTTTTTTCTTGGCTTAACTTAAATTTTCTATAATTCTTTTTTGATGGAACACCATCAACAAATGAAACCATGGCAGAAACATTAAATGTTCCAAAAAGATTTGAATTATCAAAAGCTTCAATAATACTCAACTTATCAAGATTCAAAAGCTTTCTTAATTCTTCATTAGCATTATAAGTTAATTCTTCATTATTATATATTAATCTTATCTCTTTTTCATATAATTCTTTAGCATTATTATAAGCCATATCAAATAAATGCTTTTTAGGACCTCTTTGTACTATAATTGCTTTTGTAGATAGTATTTCACTCATCATTTCTACGTCTAGTATATCAGGAATAATAATTTCTTTAGGAACTAAATTATTCTTACTATAGAAAGAATGAATATAATATTCTAATGTTTCTTTTATATCATTTATTACTGGTATTATCTTATTATTTATACCAACCAATTTACCGTTTCTTATAAAAAATATAACTATACTTATATAAGAATTATCATAATAATAATTAATTATATCTCTATTTATATTATCATCTAATTCAACTATTATTTGATTTTTAAACACAGTATTTATATAACCAAGTTCTTCTACTAATTCCTTACATACTTCGTAATTTAAATTTTTAGAATTAAATTCAATCTTCTCATTTATTTTATCTATCAGTAACTTATCATTTCCATTTAATATGGATAATATTTCTTTTTTCATAGGTTCTATATCTATATTTTTGTTTTCACAGTAACCAAGACATTGATGAATATGATAATATAAGCATACTTTTTTAGGTATAGTTTCACATTTTCTAAGTGGATATAGTCTATTTATTAGATTAACTAATCTTCTTGCTGCATATACATTTGGATATGGTCCGAATAAATGATTATATTTTTTACGAGCATTTATTTCTCTTCTAACTCTTACTCTAGGAAACTCTTCATTAGTAAATTCTATATATGGATAACTTTTATCATCTCTAAGTAAAATATTATACTTAGGATCATATTTTTTTATTAAATTAATTTCTAGTATGAATGCTTCTGTTTCACTATTAGTAACAATATATTCAAAATGATCTATCTCACTTACTAATTTTTTTGTTTTACCTGTTACTCTACCAGTAAAATAACTCTTTAATCTATTAAAAAGGATTTTTGCTTTTCCAACATAAATAACTACCCCATCTTTATTAAACATAAGGTAGCAACCACTTTTTTTAGGAACATTAGATAATTCTTCTTTAAACATATACCCTCCTTAATTATTTTATCAAAAAAGAATTATTATGAAAATAATTCTTTAGCAATTTTTAAAGATAATAGTTCTATTAATTTACTATCTTCAACTCTAATAAGTTTATTTTCTTTTAAATAACAAAACATATATTTTCTAGGATTATTCTCTTCACATAAGAAATAATAATCAATATTATTATGTTTAATAATTGCTGAAACTATATATTTAATATTATTATCAAGAGTTAATATATCATATTTTTCAATATTCATAATTTTACTCTCCTAATTTTTTGATTAACTTATTATTCTTTTTATTTTCATTAGACAAACTTTGAAGTGATATTGAACACATCATTAATGTAAGTCCTGATTCAGCTAATAATAGTGGAGATGCTACAGCAGGTAAAGTAAAATTAAGTGCAGCAATTGATGCTACTGTAAATGCTATAGATGACTCTAAAAACACAAAAGATGATAATGCTTTTAATATTATATTTTTCTTTTGTCTTTTGTTGATTTTATTAAACTTTTTAATATCAACTAAACTATATTCTTTTTCTTCCATTTGTTTTTACCTCATTCTATATATTAGATAGTCCATTTACGACTTCTTTGCATTGGTTTACTAGACACTGTATTATCCTTAATATATTGTCTTAAAAAATATAATTTATCTAAATTATTATCGAATATTAAATCTGCTAACTCAAGTGCTTCATCTATAAATATTTGATTATAATTATCTTGTTCTATTTTATTTGTCTTTCTTTCTCTTTTAATAATAGTATCCATATCGAATTTAGATTCTTTAGCGCATTTTAATAACTTTATAAATGTATTTACATTGTTTTGCCATATAACGGGATCTAATGTTCCATTGGGGCTTCTAAATTCAATTGTATCTTTGTATGCAATTTTTTCTTCATCTGATACTAATGTTGTAGTACTAAATGAAATTGCTTTCATTCTTCCTGTAAGTAATTGTAATATATTTTCAACACTGATACTCATATCATTTACTAGTTTATTATATATTTCATTATAATCATGAGATGAAGGTTTAGAATATTTGATTAAAGGATTTTTAGATAAGAATTCATTATATCCATATCTATATAAAACATTTTCATAAACTGCCCATAATTTAAGTAAATTAAGAAGTGCTGTTTTACTATCGCCAAGAGCTTGTGAACCAATATGAATATGTCCAGCAGAATGTGGGCCAACACTAGCATATCTTTTAATAAAAGAACATACCTTTTTTAAATCTTCCCAAGTTTTGATATTGTCTGTTTCTATTGGAGAAGTTATCTCTCTACCATTATTTTCAGTTAATGTAGTATCAGTTTTTATATCCCATAAATCTGTATCATGATATGCTTCTCTAATATTCCCATTATTTAATTTTAAATGTCTAAATTCATTTTCAAAATCAGAAATTTCATCTTTAATGTTTTCAAATTCTAATTCTAATCCAAAGGTATATCCGGTATTTATTCCGATATTACCTCTTAACTTTAATTTATATTGTAATAAAAATTTAATAAATTCTTCTAAATCTTTTTTATTCAATGAAGACAATTTATCATTAGAATTTGGATTAATAAAGTTATTTGACATGATATACCCCTTTTTACAAGCAGTATATTATACAATATATATTTATCTTTGTCAAAAAAGGTATTATAATTAGATTATGAAAAAGTTAAATGAAAGTTTTATAGAAGTTAAAAAATCTAAATTTATAGGAATTTTATATTCAATAGATAATCTAAGTGATATAGATACAATATTAAAAGAATTATCTTTTGAGCATAAAAAAGCAAGACATATTGTATATGCATATAAATTAGGAGGACAAGAAAAGAATTATTCTGATAAAGAACCAAGTGGTACTACTAGGGGATTACTAGATTTAATACACCACAAGAATTTAGATAATACTTTAATTGTAGTTATTAGATATTTTGGTGGTACACTTTTGGGCGCAGGTCCTCTCACAAGAACATATACTAAATGTGCTTCATTATTATTCATAGAATAAAGTACTTAAAAACTTAAGTGCTTTTTTAATGCCTTTATTCATAAATGTCTCTACTATTTGCCCAGTTTCGTATCCAATATCTGTAATAGTATTTGAATAATCTTTATAATCAGATACTACATAATCATTTATAGATACATTCTTTCCATCTTCTACATCTTTCTCAAACTTTTCAATACTTTCTTTAGTTAATGTTGTTTTAGTATAAGCCTTATATTCATAATAATCTTTACTACTTGATATAAAAATAATTAAAAATATTATAAATAAAGCAAGTAAAATAATTAAAAAATTATCTCTATTATTAACTTCTTCCATATAATTCCTCACTTATATATTCAGATAATATTCTAGCAAAAACATCCAATGTATTATTTATTTCTTCGAGTGTATTATCAACTCCTCCTAATTCTAATAATATTGCTCTACTACTTAAATCTTGATTAAATCTACTATTTTTTCTTATATATATTCCTCTACTTAATCCTTTATAATCTTTATCTATTCTATCATTTAAATTTTTTAAAAAAGATTGATTATTTTTATATGTTTCATAGTCTTGTCCTAAAACAAACATAACCTTCGCATATTTTTTACCATCTTTTTCATATAAAGTTTGTTTATGTGATGCTGAATCTCTATGTAAATCTATAAGTATTTTATAATCGTGTTTTTTTATTTCTTCAAGCATATATTCTCTGCTAGCAGCATAGCTATAACTATAATCCACTTTGTGTTTATTTAAATAATCTTTAATTTCTTTCTTTTCAACGGTAGATTCTATCCCATAATTATTTAAATGATCTTTTAATATATATGAAGCTATTTTGACATTTGGAGTAATAGAATAATCTGTAGAAAAAGGTAAACTATATTTTTCAGTATCATGTGTATTATAAATATATATTATAGGTTCCTTCTTTTCTTTACTAATATCATTATTACTTACTTTTAATATTTCTTTAGGAAAATCTATTTCAGGAACATATTCATTAAAATCAACAATTCTATTTAATGAATTAGATACTATTTTAGATATCAAAGTTCCATCTTCAACTTTATTATTAGATATTTTATTTCTAACAAAGTCGTACTTATTAAACATATATAGGTATAGTATAGATAATATTATAAAAAATAAAAATATTATATATTTTTTATAATCAATAATATTTTTAAATTTGTTTCTCATGTCCATCACCATTTATAATATATAATATATGAAAACTAAAAAATGTCGAAAAAGATTCAATTCCATTGATTTTTTTAAAATAATTTGATAATATTAAATAAGTTCTAAGGGAGGTGGAATAATGCCTAATATTAAAAGTGCTAAAAAAAGAGTTTTAGTTACAAAAAAAGAAACTGTTTTAAATAACGATGTAAAAGCAAGTATGAAAACTGCTATTAAAAAAGTAGAAAAAGCTGCTACTAAAGAAGAAGCTATGGCTAAATTAAATGATGCATTCAAGAGAATTGATAATGCTGCTTCTAAAGGAGTTATTAAAGCAAATACAAGAGATAGATATAAAAACAGATTAAATAAATTAGTTAATGAAAAATAAGTAGATAATATCTACTTTTTTTGTTATAATTATTATGGTGAAGGATATGAGTAGAACTATAAAATTATTTAGAATTTTTATAATACTATTAGTTGCTTTCATGGGTTATTTAACATATATTAAAAGAGATAGCGTTAAAACTTTTGTTTCAACTATAATTTCAAAATTTAAAGATGATCAAATAATAATTCCATATGATAAAACTAAAAACAAATTAGAATATAATTTTAAAACAGTACATGAAACTGATAATTTTAAACCAAATAATTTTGAAGAATTAAAAGATATATATTACACAGTGCTTAATAATGGTTGGGAAGAATTCACATTTTATTGTCCTAAAGATTACACAGAATGCGCTAATGATGTTAGAAAAATAGCTAATGGTAATGAATTTATAACAAAGCTTAATAATTTTGTTAGCCCATTTAATTCTTATAAAAAATATAATACTTATATTACTAATAATAGTGAAATATATTTAAAAATTGATAAATTGTATTCAGAAACTGAAATTAGTCAAATAAATATTGAAATAGATAGAATTTTTAAATTGATTGGTATTAATAAAAATAAAGATTTATTAGATAATATAAAATCAATTCATGATTATTTAATTCAAAATATTGAATATGATGAAGAATATACAGATGATAAAAGTTTAGATACTATTTCTAATAAAGCAAATGGTGCTTTATTTAATAAAAAGGCATTGTGTAGTGGTTATACTGATACATTTGCATTAATGTTAGATAGATTAAATGTTCCAAATTTCAAAATATCAAATGATGAACATGTATGGAATGTTATTTATAATAATGGTAAATGGTCCCATATAGATGTTACATGGGATGATGATGAAGTAAATAAAGATAATTATTATAATTTTTATATGATTAATACTGATGAATTATTAGAAAAAGATAAAGAACAACATCAATTTAACCAAGATTTTTATAAAGAATTAAAATAGAAGAATAACTTATTGAACTGATAAAATAAAAGTAGACACAAAAAAAGAAGTGTTTACTTTTATTTTGATATAATTTAAATAAGGAGATGATATTATGGGAAGATCAAAAG
>CACYWH010000006.1 GCA_902778125.1 uncultured Erysipelotrichaceae bacterium
ACTTTACTGATATTTTTATAAAAATATTGTTTTTTCTTCAAAAATTATTCCAAACAAAAACCTCAGTTTTTAAAAACTGGGGTTTGTCTACAGTCTGAATTGACATAAGTCAATTTTTATTTTTTAGCTGCAAGTCCACCATTTCTATATATTAATCCAGATGGTCTATCGTATGTTGAATTTTTTTCTAATATATCTTTTACTATTTCTCTTTGTATTTTAGTTCTTTCATTCCATGCATGTGTTGTAGTATTATATGTGCTTTTTGTTAATTTATCATATCCATACCAAATGGCTATACTATAATCTGGACTAAATGTTACTGTCCAAGCATCTTGAACAACTTTAGTAGAAAGTCCTAGTTTCTTTAATGTTTTATCATCATAACTGCTTGTACCAGTTTTAACAGATACATCTGTTCCTTTTACTTTAGCAGCAGATGTTGTTGCTTTTTTTAACATATATGCAATCATGTAAGCAGTTGTTTCTTTCATTACTCTTTTCTTTTCAAAGTTAAAGTCTCTTACAAGATCACCTTCTGAAGTTTTATATACTATTTTAGTTATAGAATGTGGTTCTGTAAAATAGCCACCATTTCCAAATGAGGCATAAGCTCCTGCTAGTTCAACAGGAGATACTCCTGTAAATGCACCTATTGAGTGAGCTTCATGTATGAACTTTGAATTTCCAAAATATTCAGGTATTATTCCAAGGGATGTAACAAAATTATTAATTTTAGAGTTAGATACTTTTTGAAATGCTTGTAGTGCACAAGTGTTTCTTGATCTTATTAAGCATTGCTCAAGCGTCAATGTTCCCTGGTATTTATTATCTACATTATGCATAACCCCACCATTTGTATATCTAACAGGCTTATCAACAAAAGTTGTATGTGTTCCCCAGCCGTTATATTCTATACCTGGCCCATAATCAAATATTGGCTTTGCAGTACTTCCGGGGTGACGTTTGATTTGTGTGGCATAATTTAGTGACATTTCACTATTTTTAAATCTTCCAGCACCTACTGCAATTATTGCTCCGGTGTCATTATCAATTACTCCGACTCCTACTTGTACTTTATCATCTTTAAAATCATGATCATTATAAAAGTCATTTATTACATCTTGCTTACTTCTTACTAATGTTGAATATATATCCATTGATACTTCGTATGGGTTATTTCCAGTTCTATCAATTACCTCTTGTACAACAGTATCAATAAATCCTTGGTATCTATTAATGGATTTACTTTGTTTTCTTATAATATTTTCTACTTGTACTCTTTTTGCTTTATCTGCTTGTTCTTCATTAATATATCCATGTCTTAACATTAAATTAATTACTTCATTTTTTCTTGCATTTGTTTTATCTGGATTAACATATGGATCATATTCTCCTGGTGCTTGAAACATGCCTGCTATCATAGCGGCTTCAACTAGATTTAAATCTTTAATATCTTTATTAAAGTATGTTTTACTTGCCATTTGAACACCATATGTTCCTGCTCCTAGATATGGTGCATTAACATAAAATTCTATAATTTCTTTTTTTGAATAATCCTTTTCAATCTTAAAAACAGACATATATATATCAGTAAATTTACGTATTATACCATCAAATCCTTGGCTTTCTGTTGAAGTGAATGTATTTTTAGAAACTTGCATTGTTAGAGTTGATGCTCCACCTGCATCATTTCCCATTAAGAAACCATACCCAGCTTTTACAAATCTATATATATCAAATCCTTTATGTTCAAAAAATCTTGAATCTTCTGTTGCTATAATTGCATCAAGTAATACTTGAGGTAAATCATCATATTCAACAAGTGTTCTTTTTTCATTACCAATTGTTGCGATTAGTGTCCCTTTAGAATCATATATATTTGATGATTCTTTTCTATAAAGAAGTTCTGTTTTGAATTCAGGAGCATCTAAATAAATGTATAATGAGAAGCCAAAGAAAAAAATTGCAGCTAAAATAAGCACACAAAAGAAAAAGACTGTTAATTTATATAGTATTCTGTGATTACTTTTATTTTTCTTGTTTTTCTTCATTTTTGACCTCAACTAACTTAATATTATATTACAAATATATTATAAACGGAATACTAAATTTTATTATTTTTTAATATATTTTTTTTGTGATATAATTATAATATATTTTATTAAAAGGAAATGGTTTATATGAAAAAATGTGTAGTTATTTATAATCCAAATAGTGGTAAATTAAGTAATAGAGGAGATATTAAAAAAATATATAGATTATTTGAGAATTATGGATATGAAACAGAAATAATTTATACAGAATATAGAGGACATGCTAAAGAAATTACTAAAAAGCTCAAAGATGTGGATTTATTGCTTTGCGCTGGAGGAGATGGAACTTTAAATGAGGTAATATCAGGAAACATCGAAAGAAAGGAACCAATACTTCTTGGTCATTTACCTCTTGGCAGTGTTAATGATGTAGCTCATATGTATGGAATGAGTAATAATACTGAAAAAAATATTGTTATGCTTTTAAATGGTGTTGAGAAAAATATAGATGTATGTTTAATAAATAACAATCCATTTGTATATGTCGCATGTATTGGTGCTTTTGTTGACATTTCATATTCCACACCTAGAAAATTAAAAGAAAAATATGGTAGATTCGCATATATTCTTCACGGAATAAGTCAATTAAAACAAAAACTTAAATTTTTTAATGTTAAATATACTGTTGATGGTAAAACATATGAAAAAAGATTCTCATTTATTTTTATTACGAATTCTAATAGAATAGGTGGAGTAGATAATATTTATGATGATGTTAAATTAGATGACAATAAATTTGAAGTGTTGATGTGTAATATTAAAAATAAATGGGATATATTTAAAGCACTTTATTATTTAAAAAGAAAAGAACTTGATGAAATCAAAGGATTTACATATTTAAAAACAGATAATATTAAATTAGAGTTCGATGAGATACCTCCATCTTGGTGTATTGATGGTGATGAACTAACTCATAATACTAAGACATTTGAAATTAGAATTAACAAAGATAATAATATGGTTTTACCAACTAAGAATATTAGTAAATTGTTTGAAAATAAGGATGTAGATGAATAATCTATATCCTTATTTTACATTTTTAATGTTAATAGTTTGTTAATAATATTTTTAATAGTTAAATTTTTGTTTATAATATATATGTAGGAGTATAGGTATGGAAATAATAAAAGCTATGGTTTTAATGGTAGTTGGCTTTATTCTTTTGATAAAAGCTTCTGATATTTTTGTAGATGCAGTTAGTTCTATTGCAACTAATTTTAAAATGTCTAAAATGATGATTGCTCTTACTGTTGCAGCATTTGGAACCTGTGCCCCTGAACTTGCTATATCATTTAATAGTATCAGTAATGGTGTTGGGGATATTGCTCTTGCAAATGTACTTGGAAGTAATGTTGTTAATATTTTATTAGTAATAGGATTAGCTGCATTTATAACACCTATTAAAGTTAAAAATGAGGTGATTAAAGAAGAGTTACCTATATTGTTATCAACAACTGCATTATTCTCTGTTTGTATACTAACGCACTACATTGGGCCTTATCCCGATGGATTTATTTTAGGAAGAGTTGATGGAATTTTATTTGTAATATTGTTTATATTATTTATAGTTTATATTATTTCAGTAGTTAGAGCTAAAAAAGGTTTCTTTGAAAGTTCTAATCCAAAATATTCAATGATAAAATCAATTATTTATACAATTGTTTGTTGCGTTGTAATTATTTTTGCAAGTGATCTTGTTGTTGATAATGCTAAAATTCTAGCTACTAGTTTAAATGTAAGTACTAAATTAATAACTATGACATTAGTAGTTATTGGTACTTCATTGCCAGAAATGACTATGACTGTTGTTGCTGCCCGTAAAGGAGAATTTGACATTGCTCTTGGAAATATTATTGGAACAAATATATTTAATATTGGAGTTGTTTTAGGACTTCCTTTAATAATATATGGAGGTTTTTCATCATATAATTTCAATTTAATTGATATTCTTGCTGTGTTACTTGCAGCAGTTACATTATATTTATTTGCGCGTAATGATAAGATATTATCTAAACTAGAAGGGTTTGTAATGTTACTTATGTTTATACTTTATTACATATATATCTTCTTTCAATAACTTGCATTAAGTAATATAAATATAATATAATTATTTTTGATGAATCGAGGTAAAAAATGAAAAAGAAATTTGGTGACAGAAGAGATGGAAAAAAGGTAAGAGATTTAGATGGAATGCATAACATTATGCTTGAACTAATGCCTAAAAGATGTGATGCAGATGTTTATAGTAATGTTAAAATAGATGTAACAAATTTAAAAAAATATGTAGAAAAATATAAGAAAGAACATCCTGAAAGTAAGATAACTTTTTTCCATGCATTTGCGATGGCATTTGGGAAAGTTATTTATAATAAACCATTATTAAATAGATTTATAATTAATAGTACTTATTATGATAGAAATGAAGTTGTACTTGCTTTTGTTGCTAAAATAGCATTTGAAGAAAATAGTGAAGAAATAATGATTAATATTCCTATTGAAAAGGATGATAATATATTTACAGTTAGAGATAAAATATCATCTAGGGTCGAAAAAGTTAGAAACACTAAGACATCAACAGATGATAAGAGAAGTGGAACTAATAATATAGTAGATGTAGTTGGACATTTTCCAAAGTTTCTTAGAAAAGCAGTTGTGGGTATATTAAAAAGTTTTGATAAGCATGATTTATTACCAAAAGATATAATGGAAGATAACTTATATTATAGTACAGCTATACTTTCAAATTTAGGTAACTTGGGTATTGGTTCAATATATCATCATTTAACAGACTTTGGTACTAGTTCAATTTTAGCTACAATGGGAAAAATACATAAAGAAACAATAGTGGATGAAAAAGGTAAAACAAAGGTAATAGATGTTTGTGACTTTGGTGTTAACTTAGATGAAAGAATTGCGGATGGTTTTTATTTTGCAAAGTCATTATTATTACTTGAATATATATTAAAAAATCCAGAATTATTAGAAGGAAGAGCCGATGACAAGATCGAAATTAGAGAAGATTAAGGAAAAAGAGGAAAAAAGAAAATTAAAAGAGGAAAATAAAAGAAAGAAAGAAGAAGAAAAATTAAAATTAAAAGAGGAAAAAGAATTAAAAAAGCAAATTAAAAAGGGAATTATTCCAACGCCATTTGTCAAATATTATCCGGATGGAGTGACTTTTAATTTGGAATATCCTAAAGTAACTATGGTAGGATATTTACTAGAAAGTGTTGCTAGATATCCTGATTTAGTTGCTATAGAATATTATGGTAGAACATATAGGTATAGAGAATTCTATGAGATGATAAGAGATACAGCTAAATCATTAAGGTCTCAAGGAGTAAAAGAAGGCGATAAAGTAGCAATTTGCATGCCAAATACTCCTCAGGCAGTAATGATGTTTTATGCTACAAATATGGTTGGAGCTATAGCTGCTTTAATCCATCCTTTATCTGCTGAAAATGAAATAGAACAATACATTAATGAAAGTGGTGCTACTTTTTTATTAACACTTGATTTGGTATACGATAAAATTCATAATATTGTTGATAAAACATGTGTTAAAAAAATTGTTGTTGCCTCAGTAGGCGAAAGTCTTAAAAATATTAAAAAATTCTTATATAAATTTAAGAGTAGAGGAATAGTGCCTAAAATAGAGTTGACTGATAATATTATGACTTGGAAAGAATTCCTTAATTATGGATATGATTATGAAGGTGAAGTTGCTTGTTTAAAGGGAGCAGATGATGCTGCTGTAATATTATATAGTGGTGGTACAAGTGGAAATCCTAAGGGTATATTACTTTCTAATTACAATTTTAATGCACTTGCACTAAGTTGCCATAAAATGATTGAACAATCTGGTCCAGGTGAATCAATTTTAGCACTTCTTCCAATCTTCCATGGATTTGGATTAGGAGTGTGTATTCATACTACTTTGTGTTGCGGCATGAGAGTTGTATTGGTACCTAATTTTTCACCTAAAGATTTTGTAAAATTATTATATAAACATAAAATATCAATTGTTTGCGCAGTACCATCATTATATGAATCCATGACTAAAATGAAAATTGGTAAAAATGATTTGTCTCATTTTAAGTGTGCTATTAGTGGTGGAGACTTCATGTCAAAAGATTTAAAAGAAAAGGTTGATAAATACTTACATGAACATGGTAGTACTGCCGAAGTAAGAGTAGGATATGGTTTGACAGAGGCATCTGCCGCTACATGTGCAACTCCAACTGGAGCATATAAAGAGGGTTCTATTGGAATACCTTTTCCTGGGACATATTATAAGATAGTAAAAGTTGGAACTCATGATGAAGTTAGACGTGGAGAAGATGGTGAAATATGTATTTGTGGGCCTACTGTAATGATGGGTTATTTAAATAATTTACAAGAAACAGTACAAGCACTACAAATCCATGAAGACGGAAGAACATGGCTACATACTGGTGATATTGGTTCAATGGATAAAGATGGCTACATATTTTTTAAACAAAGAGTAAAAAGAATAATAATTTCAAATGGATATAATTTATATCCTAGTCACATTGAAACAATCATTAATAGTCATCCTTATGTATTTACTAGTACTGTAATTGGTATACCTCATCCTAAAAAGGTACAGGTTGCTAAAGCATTTATCATTTTAAAAGATGGTATTAAGCCTACAAAAGATGTTGAAAAAAGTATTAAAGAGCACTGTGAAAAGAATCTTGCTAAATATTCATTACCATCTGTATATGAATTTAGAGATTCTCTTCCAAAAACATTAGTTGGTAAAGTTGCTTATAGAAAATTAATGGATGAAGAGGAAAAGAGAAGTGGAAAATAATTTACCTAGTGAAAATGAAAAGCTTTATGCTAAAGTGTATTCAAGATTTAAAGGATCTGATTTCTTTAGTGTGGTGGAAGATGGGTATGATTATTTAAATGGTCAAATAGATAGAGTATTAGAGAGTTTAAAAAATAGAGATTTAACAAGTGTGTATTCTGAGTACTATACTATTGAAGATACTCTATCACTTGTAGATAGTTTCTTTAGGGAAGTAATAGGTGAAGAATGTGCTGATGCTTTTAATAAAGCTGTTAAAAGTGGAAATATCGAATTATATGATAAATATGATTTAGAGGAGGCCAGTGTACATCCAGTAGGAGATGAAATTGGACCTCATTATAGATTAATAAATGAAGAACAATTTGATGAAAATGGCAAATATTTATACACAAACGCTCATAAAAATGTAGAAAATCCTCTAGAACATGATATATATGACGTTTACACTCTTGTTCATGAATTTATACATTCAACTAATGATAGATATAAAAATATGTATAAAAGTGATAGAGAATTGTTAACAGAAAGCGTGTCTATAACATATGAATTCATATTGTATGATTATTTAAAATCTAAAGGTATATCTCCAAATGAGATTGGTAATCCTATTAAAGATAGAATGAGGCATTTAAAAAGACATGCTAGTAATATGCGTTATATTTTAAAAATGTTAAACAAAGTTAGGACAGATGAAAATTTAAAAAACATACAATTTGATTTTTCAAATGATGACGAGAAGAAAGCAGTACTTGATAAATATGCTGACTTTTGTGCTGAAGTCAAATATTATATTGGTACATTAATTGCAACTGTGAATTACAAAAACTATATTGATGGTAAATTAAGTCTAAAAACTCTTGAAACATATAATTTTTCAATAGATGAATATAACGAATTAGACAGTTTACCTATATTATTTGAAACATTACCTACAAATGATGAGGTAGTTAGCGATTTAGAATGTTTACTTGATAGCATAACTGAAGGAAAAAAATTATAAAATCATCTTAATAGATGATTTTATTTCAAATTTAAATAATTTAATCTTTTATATTTCAAAAACATATCTTATGTGTTAAAATATTTAGTAGTAAGGAAGGTAACTATCGTGGGAAAAATAATATCATTAGTAAATCAAAAAGGTGGAGTAGGAAAAACAACAACTAGTATAAATTTATCAAGTTCTTTAGGGCATTTTGATAAAAAAGTTTTACTAATTGACTTAGATCCACAAAGTAATAGTACTACTGGCCTTGGTATTGATAGAGCAAAAATTAAAAAAAGCGTATATAATGTAATGATGGGAGAATGTTCTATTGAGGAAACAATTATAAAAACCCCATTTAAAAATCTTAGTATAATACCTGCATTAATAGATTTAGCAGGAGTGGATATAGAACTTATTCAAATTAGTGTTCAAGATAAAGAATTTGTTATTACAGAGCAATTAAAAAAACAATTAGAAAGAATTAGAGATAGATACGATTTTATAATAATTGATTGTCCTCCTAACTTAGGAATTCTTACAACTAATGCTTTGGCTGCATCTGACTCAGTATTAATTCCTATACAATGTGAATATTATTCTTTAGAAGGCGTTAATCAATTATTACATACAGTGTTAAGAATACAACAAAAAGTTAATTCACATTTACAAATAGAAGGTGTCTTATTAACTATGTTAGATGGTAGAACATTACTTGGACTTGAAGTCGTAGAAGATGTAAGAAAATTCTTTAAAGAAAAGGTATTTAGTACTATTATACCTAGATTAGTTAAACTTGTAGAAGCACCATCTCATGGAAAACCAATAATTGAGTATGATCCAAAAAGTAAAGGTGCTCTTGCATATTTAAATTTAGCAAAAGAAGTAATAGATAGAAATGAAACAAATGGAAGAAGGGATGAAAATGGAGCAAAACAATAAAAGAAAAGCTTTAGGAAAAGGTTTAGAACAATTATTTAGTAATGAATCTTTATATGTTGATCCTCTTGAAGAAATTGTTGAAAATGCAAAAGAAGAAGATATTGTTGAATTAAAATTAAGTGAACTTAGAAGTAACCCATATCAACCTAGAACAACATTCGATCAGGAAAAACTAATGGAACTTGCTGATTCTATTAAAGAATTTGGGGTTTTAGAACCAATTATAGTTACAAAGGGTGTTAAAGGATATGAAATAGTTGCTGGTGAAAGAAGAAAAAAAGCAAGTGAACTTGCTGGTCTTGAAACAATACCTGCAATTATAAAAGAGTTTACTGATGAAGAAATGATGCAAATCGCATTACTTGAAAACATTCAAAGAGAGGATTTATCTGCTATTGAAGAAGCTCAAGCTTATTCTAAATTATTAAAGTCTTTAAATATAACACAGGAAGAATTGTCTAAAAAGATTGGTAAAAGTAGAAGTTATATAACAAATATGTTGGGTCTTCTAAGATTACCTGAAAGTGTTAAAAAAGATATTCTTGATGGATATATAACTATGGGTCACGCTAAAGTATTAAGTAAGATAGAAGATAGTGAACAAATATTATATTTGGTAGACAAAATAAAAAAAGATCATATTTCTGTTCGTACTTTAGAAGAACTTGCTAATAATCCTGTTTATAAAAGAAAAAATGAAATAGTAAAAGTAAAACCTGTAAATACATATGGTTTTGTTGAAGACGCATTAACTGATACAATTGGTAATAAAGTTAAAATTAAAAATAAGAAAATAGTAATTCCTTTTACTAATGATAAGGATTTAGAAAGAATACTTGAAATTTTAAAAATTGAAGTGAAAGTTGATTAAAATGAATAAAGAGTATAAAATAGGAAGCAAAGTTATTATGAAAAAGCCACATCCATGTGGAACCAACCTATGGGAAATAACGAGAGTTGGAGTTGATATTAAAATTAAATGTATCAAATGTGGCAGAAGCATAATGATGGATAGATTAGAATTTGATAAGAAACTTAAGAAAGTAGAGGAGTATTAATGTTTAAAAAGAAATTAAAATTAAGTCCCATAATGACATTTATAATTTTAATGTTTGCAACTATAATTATTAGTGGAATACTGCATATATTTAATGTTCAAGCTGAATATACAACAGTTAATAGAGTTACATCTGAATTTACTAATAATGTTATTGAAGTAAATAGTTTACTTAGCCCTTCGGGTATTAAACATATAATTACAACAGCTGTATCTGGATTTGTAAATTTTGCACCATTATCTACTTTAATTATTGTATTAATAGGTATAGGAATTTTAGAAAAAACTGGATTTATGAAGACATTTTTTACAGTTTTAACTAGAAATTCTAAAAGGTATACAATTACTTTTATACTAGTACTAGTTAGTTTAATGTTTTCAATACTTGGAGATATTGGATTTGTAATTATGTTACCTCTTGGAGCTTTATTATTCAAATATGGTAGGAGAAATCCACTAGGTGGTATCATAGCATCTTTTGCTGCATTAACATTTGGTTATGGTATAAACGTATTTTTATCAGCAAATGATAGTTCTTTGTTAACAATAACTTTAAATGCCGCTAAAGTACTTGACCCTAGTTATAAAATTGGAATATTTTTCTCATTATTTATAATGATTGTTGCACTTATTGCCGTATCAATTATTTTCACTCATATTACTGAAAAGAAAATTATGGCTAAATTACCTAGAGTGGAAGCGGAAACGGAAGAAATTAAAATTACAAATAAAGAATTAAGAGGTCTAATTGTTGGAATATTTTTAGGAATAGTTTATTTACTTATTGTAATTTATATGATTATTCCTGGATTACCGTTATCAGGTACATTACTTGACTCAAGTGGTACAAGATACATAGATATGCTATTTGGACCTAATTCATTATTCAATAAAGGATTTATATTTATAGTTACATTACTTTTTGTAATAATTGGTTTAGGCTATGGAATTATGGCTAAAACAATTAAAAATAATAATGATTTTGCGGAAAGCCTTGGTACCTCACTTGATGGAATTGGAAATGTTATCGTACTTATATTTTTTGCATCATTATTTATAAATGTATTTGAAGAAAGTAATATTGGACTTGTTATTGTTGGATGGATTTCTAAATTGATTAGTTCCTTAACATTTACTGGAATATGGTTAATAATTATAGTATTTGTTTTAGTTGCCATAGCTAATTTATTTTGTCCATCATCTGTCGTTAAATGGAATATGTTATCTGCAAGTGTAGTACCTGTATTTATGAATGCAAGTATAAGCCCTGAATTTGCACAAGTAGTTTATATGGCAGGAGATTCAATAACTAATGGATTTACACCATTGTTGTTATATTTTGTAATATATCTTTCTTTTATGGAAAAATATAATAATACTAATGAAACTATGACATTATTTGGAAGTTTAAAATATATGTCATCTTATGCAATATATATTACAATTATTTGGTTTGTTATATTGATTGGTTTTTATTTAATAGGAGTTCCAATTGGAATAGGGTCATTCCCTGGTGTTATGTATGGCGCTTAAAGCAGGTATAATCGGACTTCCTAATGTTGGTAAAAGTACATTATTTAATGCTATTACTAAAAAGAATATTTTAGCAGCAAACTATCCATTTGCAACAATTGATCCAAATATAGGTGTCGTAACTGTCCCAGATAAGAGACTTGAAACATTAAATGATATGTATATGCCAGAAAGATTAATACCTACTCAATATGAATTTATTGATATAGCAGGTTTAGTTAAAGGTGCATCAAAAGGCGAAGGCCTTGGAAATAAATTTTTAGCTAACATTAGAGAAGTAGATGCTATAGTACAAGTTGTTAGATGTTTTGAAAATAAAGATATAATTCATGTTGAAGGAAGTATTAATCCAATTCGTGATATAGAAATAGTCAATTATGAATTAATATTAAGCGACCTTGAAATAGTTGAGGGAAGGCTATCAAGAATTGAAAAAAAAGCTGTGACTTCAAATGATAAAGAAGGATTATATGAAGTAGCTTTATTGAAAAGATTACAAGAAATATTAAGCACAGGGAAAATGCTTAGATTAGAAGAATTTGATGAAAAAGAATCTAAATTAATTAAAACATATAATCTAATAACTAATAAACCTTTTATATATTTAGCCAATGTATCTGAAGATGATTTGTTATCAAATGAAAATGAATATGTTAATAAAGTTCGTGAATATGCATCTAAAGAAAATGCAGCAGTGGTTCTTATGTGTGCTAAAATAGAAAGCGAGCTTTCTGAATTGGATGAAGAAAGTAAAAAAGAATTTTTAAGTGATCTTGGTATACAAAATAGTGGATTAGATCAATTAATTCATATTACATATCATATGCTTGGTTTAAAGACATTCTTCACAGTTGGAAAAGACGAGGTAAGAGCATGGACTTTTAAAGATGGAATGAAAGCTCCTGAATGTGCAGGATTAATTCATACTGATTTTGAAAGAGGCTTCATAAAAGCAGAAGTCATATCATATGATGATTTAGTATCATGTGGAAGTGAGTTAAAAGTCAAAGAAGCTGGAAAAGCAAGACTTGAAGGTAAAGAATATGTTATGCAAGATGGAGATATATGCTTATTTAGATTTAATGTCACAAAGTAAAGTTTTTAAACTTTGCTTTTTTTAATAAAAGTATTTATTATTTTATTTTTTTGTTGTAAAATATTCTTATAATATGGAGGAAGATATGAAGAATAGTAAATCAATAATAATTATATTAGTTGTAATATTGTTAGTTATTTTTATAGGGGTAGGAGTTATAGGATATAATCATTCAAAGAATAATGGTGGAAATGGCGGATCATATGATAAGTTAGATGATAATTTGAAAACAGAGGTATTTAATGTTAATGATTTGTTAGAAAGATTAAATTATGTTGGATTTGATAATCAAGTATACTCTGCTGTATCAGAAGACAATTATATTGATATCGAAGCAATGATTAATGAAGGCATAGTTTCTGTAAAAATAAAAGTTAGTGATGCTGAAAATAGTTATGAAAGAAGTTATAATTTAGATTCTATTACTGATGCTGTTTCTATAGGAACTGCATATGAAAAAGAAGGAAAAGTATTAACATATTTTATGACAAAAAGTGGAAAAGTTTATAAAGTAGAAGATGTTCTTTCAAATGTAGAATCTAATAAAAATTATGTTGGTAAAGCAAAAGATTTAGGAGTTAAAAGAGCTACAGGAATTCATGTAGCTACAAGTGGATTTGCGCTAAATGATAATGTGTTAAGTGAACACCCTGCAGTATATATTAAAACTTCAGATAACAGAATATATACTGATGAAAGTTTTAAAAATGATGGTAGCGTGCAAGAAGGATTAGTTGAAGTAAAAGAAAAATAGAAGTGATTTTTATCACTTCTATTTTCTTTTTTTAATTTATTTTATTTCGATGAATTTTTTTGTTTCTTTCTTTTCTTCTTTTGGGAAGGAAATTTCTAATATACCATTATTAAATTTTGCATTAATTTCTTTTTCTTCAATGTTTCCAACAGTAAATTGTCTCTTGTAAGAACCATAAGCTCTTTCTTTTCTGTAATAATTTTTATCCTTATCTTCTTTTTCCTCTTTCTTTGTAGCTTCTACTGTAAGAATGCCATCATCAACATCAATTTTAATATCATTTTTGTTAAATCCTGGTACTTCTAATTCAATGTGAACATTACCACCTTTTTCATAAATATCACATTTCATATCCATTCCTTTTACTCTTCCCATTGGAGCAAAATCATCAAAGAAGTCATCTAAATAAAATTTTCCTGGTAATAAACTCATTATTATCATCTCCTTACATTTATAATTATACTCAATAATTAGCACTTGTCAATAGAGAGTGCTAATTATTTTAAAAAACTTTACAATTATATTTTAACCACAATACTAAAATATATTAATAATTGGATGATTTATTAATAAAAATATGATAAAATTGTATTATTGTGAAAAAAGTATTTATTATATTTATATTGTTTTTTGTTTTGTTTGTGGAAGTTAATGCTGAAAGTGTGTCATTAACTGATATTGAATGCGTTGATGGAGATACTATTAGGGCAAATATTAATGGTGAAAAGAAAACTGTTAGATTTATTGCCATTGATACTCCTGAAACAAAGTATTCCACTAAAAGTAACGATGAACCGTTTGCTGTTGAGGCAAGTGAATGGACGTGTAAACGATTAAATGAAGCAAGTAATGTTCAACTTGAATATGATCCTAAAAGTGAGAAATCAGATAAATATGGAAGGGAACTTGGATGGATATTTTTAGATGGTGTACTATTGCAAAAGGAATTAGTACAAAACGGTTATGCAAAAGTAAAATATGTATATGATGATTATAAATATGTAGATGAGTTAAAACTTGAAGAAGAAAAAGCCAAGAGTAATAAAATTGGTATTTGGAGTAATAATATTGAAGAAGATGATAATAACAATGAAATTAAAAATGACGATGATTCACTTATAGACAGAATAATTGATTACATTATTGATAAAATAAAAGAATTAGTAAGTGAATTATGGAAAAAAACAAAAGAAGTATTTAAAAATCTATTAAATTTATAATTTAATAGATTATTTATTGACAAATTTAATATAATAGATTAGTATATATTTTGAAATTTTGGAGAAAAGTATGAAAAAAGAGAAGAAATTTTTAGATGAATTAGATGCTAAGTTAATAGGAGTTAGCAAAAAGGATAAGGAAACGATATTATCAAAATATCAGGAAATAATTAAGACTCGCAAGGAAAATAAAGAGAGAATTAAAGATATTTTGAAATCAATTGGTACTCCCGAAGAAGTTGCTTTAAAAGAAATTGAAGAATATAAGGGAAAGAATTCCCTTAAGTACAAGTTAAATAAAGTTTTTTCTAGCATTAAACAATTTGTTCATGATGATTTAAATAGGGATAAGGAAAAAGAAAAGAAACAACAAGAAGAAAGAGCAAAGAAAAGAGAAGAAAAAAAGAAAATTAGAGAAGAGAAAAGAAAAGTAAAAGCTGAACAAAAGAAGTTGTTAAAAGAAGAAAAAGAAAAAGCTAAATTAGAGAGCAAAAATAATAAAGATAAAGAACAAAAGGATAAATCAAAAAAATCATTTAAAAATTTCTTAAATAAATTTAAAAAACATAAAAAAGATACTATAAAAGATGAAATAGAAGAGTCTAAAGAAGAGATTAAAGAAGAAATTGAAGAAGTAGAAGAAGAAGTAAAAAGCGAAATAAGTGAAGTTACAAATATCGCTACTGAAACTAAAATATTTGAAACAAAAGAACAAAGAATATCTAGAGTAGTTTTAAATGTAATTAAAGTTATATTTACTACTATATTAATATTTATATGGTTATGGGTAAGTGTTGTTTTTATTGCTAGTGTTTTTGCTTACTTGGATGGCGTTAAATTATATGGATTAGTAATAGGTTTATTCGGAATAGATCTGTTTATTCTATTATTAATAATTTTTGTAAACAAATCAATTTTCAGTAAAAAAATAAGTAGAAAATGGCCATTTATATTTATGCTATTATCTGTATTGATTATAGCTTCAGGTATTGCAATATTTATGAAACAAATATATAAAATAAATACTACTGCTGATGTAAGTGAAAAATATAGTATGACAAAAAAAACATCTTCTTATAACTTACCAAGTGATAATAAAAATTTATATGTAACATTTAATTCAAATTATGATACTGATTATATTGTTGAATATGATAAAACATTAAATAATAAAGTTAACGTTGAAGTAAAATACTATGAATGTTATTATGATTATTATTCTAAGAAAGATAATAATAATTTATATATATCTTTAAGATTAGATAAAAGAGATAGATTAAGTGTATACATAGATGATTTAAAAGAAGGTAAAATATATGATAATAATGAACTTTCAAGATATGTGGTTAAAATTACAATTAATGAAAGAGATAAAAATAGGGTAATTATTAAATAATTACTCTTTTTTATTTAATTTATCTTTTAATTCATTAATTATTTTACTCAAATTATTAATATCATTATTATAATTGGGATATATTTTATTTAAAATATTTTTTATTTCTTTTATATTATATAAAAATGGATTATATATTGATTTTACTTTTTTATCATTAATATTTATGTTATTTCCTTTTATTCTGTTTTCAATTACTATTTGAAATCCAGAATTAGTTATTAAAGTTTGTCCAATTAATATTAGCCATTCGCCTAGCGCATTCTGTTCTACTGAATTCATATTTTCTATAAGTATTAGTCCAATTAAAAATGCAGCAGTGGTTGAATATTTAGGATTAATATTAAATAAGTCTTTGTAATTATCCTTCATACTAATAATATGACTTTATCAAAAAATAAAGAAGAACATATATTACTATAGTTAGAAGGTGTATAGTTATGAATCTTTACGAGGCTGATTTTAATAAACCAGTTATTATTAAAAATATAAATTTACATGGAATGAAAAAAAGAAGATTATATGACCTTGGTTTTATAAATGGAGAAAAAATCGTTAAAGAATTTGAATCTATTTTTAAGAATCCTATATGTTATCAGGTTAAAAATACATTAATTGCTGTTAGGAATGAGGATGCCATGTCAATAGAGGTAGAATATGAGAAATAATATATTGTTATGTGGTAATCCAAATGTTGGTAAATCATCTATATATAATATATTAACTCACTCTCATGAGCATACTGGTAACTGGACAGGTAAAACAGTAGAATTATCTACTAAGAAAATTGTAGGGACTGATTATTACTTGGTAGATTTACCTGGAATATATTCATTAAGTAGTTTGAGTGAGGAAGAGAATATAGCAAAAATGACTATGCTTTTTTCAGATTACAAAAGTATTATATACGTGGTAGATGCTACTCAAATTGAAAAAAATTTAAATTTATTATTTCAAATATTGCAAATAAATAAAAACATTATATTATGTATAAATATGATTGACGAGCTTGAAAATAAAAATATAAAATTAGATACTAATAAATTATCAAATATTCTTGGAATAAAAGTTATTAAATTTTCTACATATAAAAATATAGGTTATAATGAATTAATTGAAGCTATTAAAGAAGACAATTATTGTGAATATAATTATTATTATAATGATGAAATAGAAAAACATATAAATAATATTAGTTCATATTTACCTGTGGGATTCAATAATAGATATATGTCTATAAGTGTTTTAAATAAAGATGAGTATTTAGTTAAATATGTTAAAGAACGTTATGGAATAAATTTAGAAAATAACGATGTTAAAAATTATATAATGAACATTAATAGTGAAGAAATATCTGATCAAATATCAATTAAGATTAATACTCTTAGTAGAATAGTAACTAACGAGGTATTTAAAAAGAGTAGTGAGAATAACATTAGTTTACTCGATAAAATATTTTCAAATAAAATATATAGTATTATTATGATGACATTTATAATGTTTTTAATCTTCTTAATTACTATAACATTAGCAAATTATCCGAGTGATTTATTAGGAGAATTGTTTAATAAATTTGAATATTTTATATATAAATTATGTTTGAATTTTAATATACCTAAAGTTATATATGAACCTATATTATTTGGCATATATCGAGTTGTAACATTTATAATATCAGTTATGTTTCCACCTTTAGTTATATTTTTTATAATGTGGACATATGCAGAAGAAAGTGGAATTTTACCTAGAATAGCATTTAATTTTGATAAAATATGCTCTTATTCTAATTGCCATGGTAAACAATGTTTAACAATGTGTTCTGGTTTTGGATGCAATGCTTGCGCAGTGGTAGGCGCTAGAATAATGGATAATAAAAGAGATAGAATTATTGCAATATTAACAAATTCATTTATACCTTGTAATGGAAGGTTTCCAATGATAATAGCAATTATTACAATGTTTTTAGTTAATAGCAATAATAAAATATTAGTTTCAATTTATTTATGTGGATTTGTTATATTGGCAATGATAATTTCATTTTTGATATCATTTATACTATCAAAAACAATTTTAAAAGGTTATCCTAGTTTCTTTGTATTAGAACTTCCGGAATATAAAAAAGTTAAATTATCTATAATATTGAAAACTAGTATTGTGTATAAGTCGCTATCTATATTAAAAAAAGCCATATTAGTATCTATACCTGCTGGATTAATAATATGGTTACTTACAAACATTAATATAAATAATATGTCAATATTTTTAATTGTTTCTAATTTTTTAGATAAATTTGCTAAAATAATTGGCCTAGACGGTAATATATTACTTTCATTCATATTAGCATTACCCGCTAATGAAATTGTATTGCCTATTATAATAATGGGATATTTAGGTAATAGTAATATATCATTAATATCGGATTATATGGGAATAAAAAGTATTTTATTAAATAATGGTTGGACTGTTAATACAGCAATATGTACAATTTTGTTTTCCTTAATGCATTTTCCATGTGGTACGACATTATCTACTATTAAAAGTGAAATAGGTTATAAATGGGCATTTTATTCATTTATAATTCCTCTTATAACCGGCATAGTTTTCTTATTAATTTATAATTTTATATAATAAAAAAACTCAAGGTTAACTTGAGTTATTTTTTAACTGGCGCCTGATGCAGGACTCGGACCTGCGACCTAACGGTTAACAGCCGTGCGCTCTACCGACTGAGCTAATCAGGCACTTGTATAAATAATTATAGTTTAACAATTTTAATTTGTCAACAAAAATGTAGACTTTTATTATAAAAATTGATAAAATTATCTTGATAAAAGAGGGATATAATATGGAAAATGATATTGAAATGTTAGATTTTGGATCTTCGCCTAAAAAAGTTAGTATTTTAGACACTTACGGTGAAAATTTAAGTACAAAGGAATATGTTACTAATCCAGCAATTGGAAGAGATAGTGAAATAGAACAAGCAATAGTAATTTTGTTAACACCTGAAAAAAGTGCATTATTAGTTGGTAAGGCTGGTGTAGGTAAAACTGCAATAGTTGAAGGAATTGGATATAGAATGAAAAATGGTATGATTCCTAATGCTCTTAAAGGATATGACTTAATAAAAGTAAATATTTCTAGTTTATTAGGCGAAACTACTAGTGAAGGTCATTCTGAAAACAGATTACAATTATTAGTAGATGAATTAAAAACTAAGAAGAATATTATTCTTTTCATAGATGAAGTTCACTTACTTGTAAATAGAAATACATCTAATATGAGTATAGATTTTGCTAATATGTTAAAACCTGGTTTAGACCGTGGTGATATTAAAATGATTGGTGCTACTACATATGAAGAATATGAAGCTTACATTTTAAGAGATAGAGCTTTTTTAAGACGTTTCTTAAAAGTAGATGTTGCAGAACCTAACCAAGATCAATGTACTCAAATATTAATGGGTACATATCCAAAATATGAAAAGAGAACTGGTGTTAAATGTGAATATACAGACTTTATTAAAGAAAAATTATTTAGATTCATAGTTGAAATGACAGATGAATATAAGAGAATATATGAAATAGGTAACAGATATCCAGATGTTGCTTTAACAATTGTAATGAATGCTTTCTCACTAGCTTCTTTTGAAAACAGTCCTGTTGTAAAAATAAAACATTTTTATAAAGCAATTTGTAGAACAAAAACTGTATATGAGGATGCTAAATTAAAAGATATAGAAAAATTCAAAGAATTATTTAAAGATTTACTTTTAGAAGAAAATGTTGATTTAAATGATATGTAATAAAAATGAATAGTTAAAAAAGAAAAATTCCTATAGGATTTTTCTTTTTTAGTGATAAAAATTCTTTCTAAAAATCAAAATTGGCGATTTGATAAAACTTTTTTAACTTAATATAATGTTTCAAAAGAAAGGAGAAATATGAAGAAAGTTATTAAAGTTAGAAATGTTAGTAAAACAATTGGAAAAAAGAAAATATTAAATAATATTAGTTTTGATATATATGAAGGGGAAATTGTTGGGCTTGTTGGGCCCAATGGTGCTGGTAAAAGCACACTTCTTAAGGTAATGACAGGTTTATATTCAATGAATGAAGGAGAAATATATTATTATGATATAAATCTTAATGAAAACTTTGAGAAAGCAATGTCAATGGTTGGGACTTTAATTGAAAGCCCTGATATGTATAAGAATTTGAGTGGAAGTAAAAACTTAGAAATTTTTAAAACAATGTTCAAAGGTATAGATGAAAATACTGTAGAAGAAATAGTTAGAATAGTAGAAATGGAAAAATACTTAGGAAGAAAGTTTAAAACTTACTCACTTGGAATGAAAGAAAGATTAGCAATAGCCTCTTCTCTTATTAATAAACCCAAAATATTAATATTAGATGAACCAACTAATGGATTAGATCCAGTTGGAATTAGAAATATCATGAATACTCTTAAAGAATTAAAAGATACAACTATTATTATTTCTTCTCACATGTTAAGTGAAATAGAAGGATTATGTACAAAAGTAATATTTATAAATAATGGGGAAATAAAAAATATTAGGGTTAAAGAAAATAATAATAAGAAAAATGTTACATTTGAAGTTGATGATTTTTCTAAAGCAAAACTAATATTAAAAGATTATTGTATCAATGATAATATTGAAGTATATGAAACTGATGAAGATATAAGTAAAATTAATAAAGAACTAGTACTTAATAACATTAAAGTTTATAGAATTCATGAATCAGAGGATACAATAGAGAAAGACTTTTTTAAAATGGTGAATAAAGATGAGAAAACTTATTAAAAATGAATATATAAAATTAGGATATGTAAAACTGTTATTTCCATTTTTATTATTTACAATTGTATTTATAATTCAAAATATAGTTAATAAGCAAATTAATATCAATCTACCACTTTTTTTAATACCACTCATCTCAATTATAATAAGTATGATTTTTTCTGGAATTTTTTCAAATGAAATTACAGATGGAACATTTAGATTATATTTAACTAAAGGTATATCTAGAAAAAAAGTTTATTTTTCTAAATTGCTTTCATTAATGATATATTCATTCGTCTTAAGCACATATATCTTACTTCTATATATTATTTTTCTTAATGATGTCACATTCAAATTTATATTAAGGTACTATATGTATACTATGCCAATTTATTTTGTTGGTACATTAACAATGCTTTTATCTATTTTAATAAAAAATACACCTATTAATTTAGGAATATGTGTATCTTTTATGATTTTTTCTGGGGCCATATCAGAATTCCTTTTTAAGAATAAAATATTATTTATACAATATTTATTTTTACCATATTTAGACTTTACTATTTTTTTAGATAAAGGATCATTAAAATTAGTAAATAAAGAGTTTGGTACAAATCTAAATATTATATATGCAGTATTTATACTTATTGCTTTTTGTATTTTATTTATAATATTAGGATATTTTATTTTTAATAAAAAAGATATTAAATCTTAATATCCTTTTTGTTTATAATAATTTAATAATTCTTTAAATCTATTATAATGTACAACTTCTCTTTGCCTCAAAAAACTAAGGGGTGCAAGTAAACTTTCATCATTAGTTAGATCCATTAAATTTTCGTAAGTCGCTCTTGCTTTTTCTTCAGCTGCCATATTTTCATGTAAATCCACTATAGGATTTCCACTAGATTGAATATAAGCACTGGTATATGGTACTCCATTTGCATCCATAGGATATATTCCTTTGTTATGTTGCACATACCATGACTCTAATCCGGCTGATTTTATTTCATCAATAGATGCATTACTTATCAATTGATCTACCATAGTGCAGATCATTTCAACATGCCCAAGTTCTTCTGTTCCAATATCGGAAAGCAATGCTTTACCTTTTTCATCAGGCATTGAAAATCTTTGACTTAAATACCTAAGTGCAGCACTTAATTCACCATCTGGGCCTCCAAACTGCGTTATTAAAAGTTTAGCCATTTTTAAATCTTTTTTCTTGATATTAATTGGATATTCTAACATTTTTTCATATTTAAACATTAGTATATACCTCCTTTATCCCAAGGCCATGGTCCATCTAACCAAGTCCATTTTGAAGTGCTCTCTACACTTGTTATGCATAATGGCCCATATTTGGATTCATATTTCTTTTTGGCATCTTCTAGCATTTGTTTTGTACTTCTAAATTCTCTTAAAATATTTGAATCATTTGGATAAATATCTAGATATAAATTATAATCTTTAAGTGCGAAAGAATACATTTGTATTTTATACAGTATTTCATCTTTTTCATTATTGACTTTTAATTTGTATGAATGATTTTTATATTTTGAATATAATTCACTAAACATATTACCTTTGTTGAAACCCTCTAAAGGTGAATATAAATTAGTATCTCTGTTAAAATTAATGCTATCTATATTTACATTTATATTATTATAATTACTTTTATCTACATATTTATCTATTTCATATTCAGTTTCATTATTCACAATATCAAAATAATTGTTTGTTTCATCAAAATACATTTTATTTCCTCCTAGACTATTGTATGTCCGCTTTTTAATTAGTGTATAGGTTAGTTAACTATTTTATGTAAAATAGACAAAAATGCTTGTATATCATTTTCTATTAATGTTACAATTAATATGGTGATGATATGCAATATAAGATAACAACTTATTCTGAAGATGAAACTATGGAACTTGCTCAAAATATTGAATCTGAGAAATTTCCTAATATGGTAATATGTCTAGAAGGTGATTTGGGAAGCGGTAAAACTGTTTTCGCTAAGGCATTCGCATTAGCACTTGGTATTACTGACAATATAACATCTCCAACATTTAATATAATAAAAGAATATGATAATGCTGAGATGACTCTTTACCATATGGATGTATATAGATTAAGTGATGTTAAACAAGACCTTGGTATTAGTGAGTATTTTAATAAAAAGGGAGTTTGTATTATTGAATGGGCAGACTTGATTGAAGATATTTTACCTAAAAATAGGCTTGATATTAGAATTAGAATGGTAGATGAAGATACTCGTCAATTTATTATTACTCCTCATGGTACTAAGTATGAAGATTTATGCGAAAGAGTTTTATAACTCTTTTTTTTTATTATAAAATATAGTAAAATAAAATAGATAATAGGAGGTTACTATGAAGGTACTTAGTGATAGCGAATTAAAAAAAATGGATGCTTATTTTAGAGCTGTTAATTATTTATCAGTAGGACAATTATATTTAAAAGATAATCCACTTTTAAAGGAAAAATTAACACTTGATCATATTAAACCTAAT
The DNA here is from genome assembly GCA_902778125.1 of uncultured Erysipelotrichaceae bacterium. Lineage (GTDB taxonomy): Bacteria > Bacillota_I > Bacilli_A > RF39 > UBA660 > CAG-1000. Next base: position 23,261 of record CACYWH010000006.1, read on the forward strand.
GTAGTTGGGCATTGGGGAACAGCACCTGGTCAAAATTTTATTTATACTCATTTAAATAGAATTATTAAGAAATATAATTTAAATATGATGTATATTTCTGGACCTGGACATGGTGGTCAGGCAATTGTTAGTAATGTTTATTTAGAGGGAAGTTATAGCGAAATTTATCCAAACATTACAGAAGATGAAGAGGGGCTTAAAAAACTTTTTAAACAATTTAGTTTTCCAGGAGGTATTTCTTCCCATGTAGCACCAGAAACACCAGGTAGTATAAATGAAGGTGGTGAATTAGGGTATAGTTTGTCACATGCATATGGAGCAGTACTTGATAATCCGGATTTAATAGTTGCGTGTGTAGTTGGTGACGGAGAAGCGGAAACTGGCCCACTTGCGGCATCTTGGCATCTAAATAAAATTATTAATCCATTAAGCGACGGTGTAGTTTTGCCAATACTACATTTAAATGGATATAAGATTGCTAATCCAACAATATTTGCTAGAATGCCTGAAGATGAACTTCTTGAATTTTTTGAAGGATGTGGATATAGACCTCATATTGTAGAAATAACTAATACACTAAAAGGCCATGAATTAATGGCAAAAACGTTAGAAAAATGTATTACTGAAATAAAATCAATCAAAGGAAAAACTAGATTTATTAAAAGACCATCTTATCCTATGATAATATTAAAAACACCAAAGGGATGGACTGGTCCTAAAATGGTAGATAATAAGGAAGTAGAAGGAACTTTTAGATCTCATCAAGTACCAATTGTAGTAAATAAAGAGCATAAAGAAAATGTTGAGGTACTAGAAGCATGGTTAAAAAGTTATAAGCCTGAAGAATTATTTGATTCTAATGGAAAACTTAAAAAGGAAATTAAATCTATTATTCCTACTGGAGATTTAAGAATGGGTATGAATAAGCATGCTAATGGAGGTCAACTATTAGAAGAATTACATATTCCTGATTTTAGACAGTATGGAGTATCTGTTCCAACTCCAGGAAGTGTTATTAAACAGGATATGATGGAATTAGGATATTTTATTAGAGACATTATTAGATTAAATGAAAATAAAAAGAATTTTAGAATATTTGGACCTGATGAAGCTCTTTCTAATAGATTAAATCATGTGTTTGAAGCAACTAATAGACAATGGAATGGAATAACATATGAAAAAGATGAATTTATTAGTCCTACCGGAAGAGTAATTGATTCTGTACTTTCTGAACATTTATGTGAAGGAATGCTTGAAGGATATTTACTAACAGGAAGACATGGATTTATGCATAGTTATGAAGCCTTCATAAGGATAGTTGATTCAATGGTTAGCCAACATGCTAAGTGGTTAAAAGTCACTAAAGATTTACCTTGGAGACAAGATATAGCATCTTTAAATTATATTTTGACTTCATATGCTTGGCAGCAAGATCATAATGGATTTACTCATCAAGATCCTGGCTTTTTAAATCATATAGTGACTAAAAAATCTGAAACTGTAAGAATATATTTACCACCTGATACTAATACATTAGTATCATGCTTTGACCATTGTATTAGAAGTAAAAATTATATAAATGTTATTGTTGCTTCAAAGCATCCGCGCCCTCAATGGTTAAATATGGATGAAGCAATTAAACATTGTACAAAAGGACTTGGAATTTGGAAATTTGCTAGTAATGATGATGGAAGTGAACCTGACTTAGTTATGGCTTGTGCAGGAGAAACTCCTACTATGGAAACACTAGCAGCAGTAAAAATCTTAAGAGAAAATTTTAAAAATTTAAAAATTAGAGTAATTAATGTTGTTGATTTAATGAAACTTGAGAGCAATGAAGATCATCCACATGGATTAACTGATGAAGAATATGATAATTTATTTACTAAAGATAAACCTATTATATTTGCATTCCATGGTTATCCAAATTTAATTCATCAACTTGCATATAAACGTCATAATAATAATTTACATGTTCATGGTTATATTGAAGAAGGAACTATTACAACTACATTTGATATGAAGGTTCAAAATAAATTAGATAGATTTCATTTAGTAATTGATGCATTAAAATATTTGCCTGAACTTGGTGAAAAAAGGGCAAATTTAACTGAATGGTGTAAGGATAAATTAATTGAGCATAAAGAATACATACATGAATACGGTGAAGATTTACCCGAAATAAAAGATTGGACATGGGAATAAGTGATATTTAAAAATATCACTTTTCTTTTTATTTGTTTTCACAAGTTATTAACATTTAATAATTATACTTAATATATACAAAGGAGGAATGCTTATAGAAAATAAAATAAATATTAATAATAATGATAAAGCCTTTTCTTAACATCATATAAATGTAAAAGTTGGTTAATTTATAACCAACTTTTTGTTTAAAAAAAACTTACGAAGAAAAAATTAAATTGTATAATATTATTAGTAGTTAAGGAGGATTTATGTTTAAAATTGGATCTTATGTTGTATATAAAAGAGATGTGTGTAGAATAACTGAAATTAAAACAAACAATAGAAAAAAAGGATTAGATATCCTTTTCTTTTTTATAATTAAGAACTTCTTCAGCGTCATCTAAATGGTGTTTTTCTTTACCAATTATTTGATAGTTTTCATGTCCCTTTCCTAATATTAAAATTATATCATTTGGATTCATAAGATTAATACCTTCTTTTATTGCTAATTTTCTATCAAGAATTACTTTATAATTATCTTTTTTTACACCAGATAATATATCATTCATAATTTTATTTGGATCTTCAGTTCTTGGATTATCATTTGTAAATATTACATAGTCACTTAGATTTGTTGCTATTTCTCCCATTATTGGTCTTTTTTTAGGATCTCTATCTCCACCACATCCAATAATAGTTATCAATTTTCCTTTTTTAAGTTCGTTATATGCACTTATTACTTTTTCTACTGCATCTGGTGTATGTGCATAGTCAATTACAGCATATCCATTATTCACATTATAAGCTTCGCATCTACCTTTAGGTGCTTTTAATTTGTTTGTTATATTTAATATTTCATCAATTTTATAGCCAAGATTATTAACAATTGATAACATAGTTAAATAGTTATAAACATTGAACTTACTTGTTAAAGGTATATCAACACTATATTCACAATTTTTATAAGTGAATTTTAATAATGTGTTTACTGGTGTAATATCCGTATTTAATATTTTATAATCTCCATTATTACCAAAAGTTAAGAAAGTATGATTTTCTTTTTTAAATTTATTATGTACATCATCATCACTGTTAGCAACTATAATAGCCTTTTCTTTTAAATGGTCTAATATTAATAGTTTTGCTTTTAAATAGTTTTCCATAGTTTTATGATAATCTAAATGATCTTCAGTTAGATTTGTAAAACCAATAATTGAATAATTAATTCCATTTAACCTATCATATGATAATGCTTGTGAACTAACTTCCATTACTACTGTTGTACATCCACTTTCGTATGCATGAAATAATAACTTATATATTGTTAATACATCTGGAGTAGTGTTATTAAGTTCAATAAATTCATCTTTATGATGATAACCAATTGTACCAATATATGCTGTATTTTCACCTAATAAATTTAACATTTGATAAGTAAGATAACAACTTGTTGTTTTGCCATTTGTACCAGTAACACCTATAAGTTTTAATTTATCTATATATTTACCATATTCCTTTTTTAATGTTTCTTTTAGCCAAATTTCAGTATTTGGAACAACCTGATAATCTATATCAAAAGGTATATCGTGTTCACATATTATTTTACTAGCTCCATTATTTATTGCTTGTTCTATATAATCATGACCATCTACTGTAAGGCCCTTTAGAGCAACAAAAGTTTGACCCTCTTTTATTTTTCTTGAATCACATTCATATTTAAACATATTATTCACTCCTAAAGATATTATAGCATATTCATTATAAGTTAATTTTAAACATAAAAAAATTGACGTAAATTATTCCCAAAAATTACCATCTTTGTTTAAAAAATTATATGATATGTTTACTAAAATGTAAAATAATAATATTGGGTATTGTATTAAAATAAGAAAAATGTTAATATTTAATTATAATGGGAGGGAAAATATGAGAAAAGAAAGAAGTTTACAAAATATTGTTATCGTAGTTTTAGCAGTTGCAATACTAGCTATGTCTGTAGGTTTTGCCGCTTATTCACAAAACTTAAATATTAATGGTACTGCAACATTTACTGCTGCTAAGTGGGATGTTCACTTTGATACTGAGACATTCGTAGAAAAGAGTGAAATCAAGGCTAGTAGTAAGGAAGTAGGAAATACTGCTATTACTTACAGTGTTACTTTACCAAAACCTGGTTCAACTTATTCATTTGAAGTAAATGTTAAGAACTTTGGTACAATTGATGCTAAATTAACAAAGATAACTTTATCTGGTTTAACTGAAGCTCAAAAGAAATATATTACTTATGTAGTAAATTATGCTGGTACTGATTATACTGAAACTACTGATGGCTTAGCTTTACAACTTGCTGCTGCTACTCATGAAACAGCTAAAGTAACAGTAACAGTTTCCTATGTTGCTCCAGCTGAAGCTACAGATTTACCACAAACAGATACAGATGTAACATTAACTGCTCAATTTGATTACGTTGATGCTAACCTTTAATGTTAACTATGCAAGAATTATCTCTTTTTAGGGGTAATTCTTGCAAGTTAATCATGGAGTTGATAGTGTGAAAAATTTAAAATTATATATTATAGAATTATTACTACTTATTTCTATTATAGTATTTAATGTAGTTTATGAGAGTACGTTATATTTGAACATATCAATAGTTGTTATCACAATTATTTCTTATTTTCTATTTGGATTTCAAAAAGATAATTCATATATTAAAGGAAACATTGTTCGAATAGTTATATCTTGTTTACTATCATTTTTTATTGTGACATATTCTATTGGATTATTTGTAGGTTTTCATAAGACCATTTTAAATTTAAGTGCTAATTATTTAGTTAGAATAGTGTTAATAGAATTTTTCGTTATATTTTGTGAAGAAATATTAAGATTTATTGTAGCAAAGAAGTCATTTGATACAATGATTCCATTAATATTATTTACAATTATTATGTGTATATTAAATATTATAATAGAAATAAATGGATATAATTTTAACGATAGAGAAATGGTATTTATTTTCTCTAGCGTTGTTGTTGTAACAGTTATTTCTAGGGAAGTATTATGTTCGTATTTAACTTATAAAGTAAGTTATATTCCAAGCTTACTATTTAAGAGCGTTATTGTTTTATATGAATTTATATTGCCAATTATACCTAATCTAGGTAATTATTTGTTCTCTGTATTTAATCTTATATTAACATATTTTATATTTTACTTTTCTAGTAAAGCTATTCAATATGCTGAGAAAAGCAATAAATATACGAGAAAAGCATCTAAAAGAATTATATATATTCCAATATTAATTGGTCTTATTATTATAGTTGTATTAGTATCTGGCTTTTTAAAATATAGGATGATTGCTATTGGATCTAATTCAATGGTTCCTGTTTATGAAAAGGGAGATGCTATTATATATGAGAAAGTTAATGCTGATAAATTACAAATTGGTGATATAATTGCATTTAAACAAAATGATGTAATAATTACTCACAGGATAGTAAGTATCAAGAAGAACAATTCATACGTTTTTAAGACAAAGGGAGATAACAATAATGCAGTAGACTACTTTGATGTTCAAGGATACAATGTACTTGGTAAGGTGATGTATAAAGTAAAATACATTGGTTATCCTACAATATGGATAAATGACTTCTTCAGGAGAGGAGAGATTAATTATGACGGCTAAAAAGTATACTTTAGTCCAAATACTTTTTGTTATTTGCATAATTTTATTTTCCTTCATTGATGTTTATATGTATAAAAAGGGGTATTTTAGTGAAAAAAAGGTAACATTAAAATATCAAGAGAATAATGATATTGACTATAAAGTTTATTTAAAGAAAAATGATTTCTTTGATGATAAGTATTTAGAAAAAAGTCAATCAGAAATTAAAACTTATATTACTAGCTTAATTGATCATATTAATGTGGATTATAAATATAATATTCAGTATGATCACCCTGTTACTGGTGAATATAAGTATTATGTATATGCAACAGTTGAATCAAATAAATCAAATGGTGAAGCAAAATATTGGTCCAAAGATTATAAACTAACTGATGAAAATACAATGAAGGTTCGTGATTTAAAAGAATACACAATTCATGAAAACATGGATATTGATTATAATAAATTTAATAATATCTTAATATCTTTCAAAAAGACATTAGGTTTAAGTGGGTCTGCTGGTGTTCTTAAAGTATATTTAAATGTTGAAAGTGATGTTGTAGGTAATGAAGTACCTGCTGAAATAGATAATAAATTATTATTATCTTTACCATTATCAGAAATGACGATAGAGGCATCTATAAATTCTGATGCACATAATAACATTAAAGAAGTTAGTAAGGTAGTTGATTCTGATAAATTGAATTTAACAAGAGGACTTGGGGTTGTATATGCAGCATCTGTAGTGTTCTTTATATTCTTATTGATACATGTTACTAAAAGAAAAAAAGACTTAAATAAATATGAAAACGAACTTAAGAAAATACTTAATACTTATGATAGTATTATTGTAAATATAAATAAATTACCTGAAATTAAAGATTATAAAGTAATTGATGTTTCTTCTTTCGAAGAGTTATTAGATGCTCATGGAGAAGTAAGAATGCCTATCAATTATTATAAAGATGTAAATAGAAGTTATTTCCTATTATTATGTGATACTACAGTATGGAAATACGTAATGAGTAAAAGAAAAATAGAAAGGATGTGATTATATGAAAAATAATAAGTTAATTCTTATTATTAGTATAATTACTTTTTCTATTTTTTTATTTATGTCAGTTGGATACGCTATCTATGGAGCAAAATTAACTGGTACTGGTAGTGTATATTTTAAGGCACCTGGAGAGTTTGGAATCACAGATGTTACCTTGTCTGGTTATAATAATTTAACTAATCCAGGAAATCCTGAATTTACAAAAGATAACATAACATTTGATTTAGAATTCTTTGCTGAAAATAATAGTAGTTTAGCAGAGGAATTCTATGCTGAATATACAGTTACAATTACTAACAATAGTTTTAATGATTATGATTTTGCATCTGCAATAGTTAATTTTTCTGTAGATACATTAAATAATGAAAATATTAACGTTACATTTGATGTTTTAGGAATAGAGGAAGGAGAAACTATAGCTGCACTTGAGACTAAAACATTTACTCTACGTATAAATATGTATCCTACAAGTCCTGGTACTTATAATGTTAGTGGTGGGTCAGATGTAAATGCTGATGAAACTGAAACTGAGCCAGTTGGTAGTTTACTTGCTAGCATTCCTAAAAATTCTGAAGTTGATTTAAGAGGAAGCGTTACAAGAGATAAAGTAACAGTAACAGTTATTAATACATTTGATACTTCGCAAACTTTCTCATTTGATTCAAACAACTCAAATTTTAGTATTGTAACATCAAGTGGTTCTCCAATAGGAAATTTATCAATCGGAGCAAACACAACTCAAACATATGATATATATGTAGAAAGAAAAAGTGGAATAACATTTGCTTCTAATAAGCAAAGTTTAAATGTTGTATTTAAAAAGAGTGATTCTAATGTAAGTATTGGTAATGTAACTGCTCTTGTTGATCAGGATCAGACATTACTTGATGATGACGCTCCTATTATTAGTGATGTACAAGCAACAAAGGTAGCCGAAGATGGAAAAGTTAATTTAACTTGGTCCGCGACTGATATAAGTAATATATCTAAATTTATAATTGAAGCTTGCAATTCGAGTGATGAAGTAGTTAAAACATATGATACTGGAAATAATAGTAGAAATTATACCGCAACAGACTTAGCAGATGGAACTTATTATTTTAAAGTATATGGAGTAGATGAAAAGAATAATAATGGTAAGACTCAGGCAACAGCTTGTACTACTAGTGAAGGAAAATGTTCAAGAAGTACAAGTAGTAATTATAGCTGGACAGTGACAGTTACATATAATCTTTCAAATGGATTATCAACTACTAGTTCTAAAACTGCCACTCTTGGTAAAAGTTATAGTGGTAAATTAACTGTTCGTGGTAACTATGAATTACCAACAAGTATTCAAATAAATATGAACGATCAAAATCTAACTAGTGGATATACATATAGTTCAAATAATGGTAATATTACAATTAATAATGTTACAGGTAATATAACTATTACTGCTGAAGGTAGATCTACTGGAGGTATCTGTTTAGTTAAAGGTACCAAAATATTACTTGCTAATGGAAAGTATAAAAATATAGAAGATATAAGATATAACGATTTGCTATCTGTATGGAGTTATGATAGTGGTAGCATTACATATGAGTATCCTATTTGGATAGAAAAAACTTCTACTATAAATAATTATCAAAAGACAACATTATCTGATGGAACTATTCTAAAAACTGTTGGATTCCATGGAGTATTTAGCCCAACATATAATGAATTTATTTCTGTGGATGATTATACTAAATTTAAAGTTGGTGTTAAATTACAAAAAGTAGTAAATGGTAAATTAGAGGAAGTAACGATTAAAAAAATAGAACAAGTACAAGAAAAGGTTAATTATTACCATGTTGTTTCTACTAGATATTATAATATAATTGCTAACAATTTATTAACAACAGATGGAACCGTAATATTATCTAATTTATATGGATTTGATAAAAATATAACTTGGCCAAAAGAAGTTAGAAATAAAGTTATTTCAGATAAAAATAATTTATATGATTATAAAGAATTTGAAGATATAATGCCATATTATATGTTTAATGGCTTAAGAGCAGAAGAAGGTAAATATTTAACAAATTATGGTCTTACTAAAGAAATATTTAAATATTATCTAGCTAATAATCAAATGAATGAAAAAATGTTATTACCAGTAGAAACTAATAATAGTGGAAAAAGAATGTGGATGGTAACGACTGATAAAGATGTTATATTAAATAAAGCCGATTATTTATATGAAGAAGGAAGTTATTATACATTACCTAAATCATTTGGCGTTTATAGATGGTATTCTACTTCTGAAGATAAATATTATATGCCTCTTGAAAAGGTAAAGGTTAATCATTCAATGCATTTTATTGCAAAATAATTTAAATATTAAAAATGTATACACGAAATATATAAAGCGTATACATTTTTTTATTAATTTGACAAAATATATAATTAATAATATAATATATCACACTTAAAAAGGGGGACTTATGAAAAAAACTATACATAAAAAATTAGTATCTTTAGGACTAGCAAGTTTATTAAGTGTAACTCTTGGATGTAATCCTAAAAAAAATGAAGATATAATAACAGATGAAAATGTTGTAAGTGATAACGTATTTGAAATAGTAGAAATAGAAAAACCTGAGATAGCCGAGGAAGAAATAATTTCTGAGATAAATGATGTAGATGAAACAAATGTAGTTACATATGCTAGGGCTAATACTAATACAAATATATATAAAAGTGCAGATAAAAAGTCAGATAAATTAGGTATATTATTTAATGGTCTTTCTTTAGAGTGTGTAAATATAAATGGTGAGTGGGCAGAAGTTATTTATGATGGAAAGAGCGCCTATATAAAAGTTGAAGATATAGATATCATTGAATGTATAGATGTACCAAATGAAGAAAATATTCCATTTATATATAGTAGAAATGATTTACTAGAATGTTTAAATGAAACCAAAGTAGCTGTCGCAACAGCAAGAGTAAATGTCAGAAGTGAAGCAAATACTAATTCAAAAATATTAAATCAATTAAGTAAAGGCGAATCTTTAGAATATGTTAATGATTATAATGATGAATGGATAGAAGTTATTTATAATGGTAAAAAAGCCTATTTGTTTAAAGAATATACAGATATAAAGTCTGGATATAGTGCTAAAAATGAGATGCTTGATATGGTATATATGACAAGTAAAACTCCTTTATATGATATAGATGATAATAGAGTACTTACAAATATACCAAGACATGAGGTTGCAGAAGTATATGGTAGGACAAATGATTGTTATTTGGTTAAATGCAATGGTCAATTTGGATACATATCAAAAGAACATGCATGTACACTAGGTGACACGTATGTTGTAATTGATATTTCTAGTCAAAATTTAAAACTATATGTAGATGATAAATTAATAGTAGATACTTTAATAGTAACTGGAAAAGATACTTCCCCAACTTATTGTGGATTATTTTCAGTAAGAGAAAAAGAAAGAAATGTTTATTGGGAAGAATTTGGAGTTAAAGTAAAATATTGGATGCCTTTTAATAGAGGAGAAGGTATGCATGATGCTAAATGGAGAAAAAAATTTGGAGGGGATATCTACCATAAAGATGGTAGTCATGGATGTGTTAATATTCCAACCAAAATAATGCCAACCATATATGATAATGTAGATATTGGTGCTCCAGTTTTAGTTAAGAAGTAGGAGGTAAAAATGTTAGAAGTGATCTTTTTTAAAGCAGCCAATAAATATTATTTTAAGTTTAATGGATACAATTTTGAATTGAATGTTACAAATCTAGATTATCTTTTGAATAATTTATCTTTACCACATAAAATAGAATTTTATAAATGTTCAAGAAGCATGGTTGAAAAAATAATTAAATATATTATAAAAGAAAAAACAAGAGTAAAAATATGTGAAGTTACTAGATATGATGATAAAAATATTATTGGATTAGAAGCTATTCTATTAAAATCTAGGTTTCAAGAAAAGGTTTTAAGAAATAATATGAAAGGAAATTATTAATATGGAAAACGAAGTATATTTTGGAATAAACAGAAAAAATATGTTTACTGATTATGAATTTATTCGTAACAAAAGAGTTATTGGAGTAAAATCTGATAATAATTATTTTGATCATAATACAATTATTTTTTTTAGAATAAATGATAAAGAATGTATGGAAGTATTAACTGGTAAAAAATTTATAAATGAAGGAAATAATGTTTTTTATAATGAAGACACTGGATTATGTTTTAAAACTAATTTAGGACAATCATATTGGGATTATTATACTGTAATGCTTTACTTAGGTGAAAGAGTATTCGAATATAGTGAAAGCGTAAGAGATTTTTTTGATTTTTATGAATATATTGCAAATCAAGACAAAGAGTTAATAGCAAAATCAAGATATTCATTATTAAAAAAGAACATAGGATTTACAAAAAAATAACTATTTAATAAGAATAGTTATTTTTTAATTATTACCAACAAACAAAAAGCTCAATTGAAGTAATTGAGTTTCTATATCAAACTCCGAAGAGTAGATATCAATATGGAGCAATTGTGTATCTCGTTTGAGAAACATCAACCGACAAATGTAACTGAGATAAAACTTAATTACATGTTTATTATAGCACAAATTATTTAAAAATAAAACACCTATAAAATTCTTTAAAATTAAGAAAATCGGAAAATAGTAATCTTCCGATTAGTAAGTCAATAAAAAATATGACTGAAAATGTGGTATAATTAAATAGACGGATAAATAGTAATTTGTAGAAACAAGCAATTATAAAGTTTGTTTTTTTTTGAAATATATATTGACAAGCAACTCAAAAAAACATATATTATATATGAACACATAATCATACATAATATATAAGGAGGATTTTATGAAATATATTTTAAAAGGATTAGGATGTGCAAACTGTGCAGCTAAAATGGAAGAGAAAATTAATAAATTAAACGAAATAAAAAGTGCAAGTATTAATTTTACTACTAAAACTTTGACATTAGAATTAAAGGAAGATGTAAAAGAAAATAATGTAATATCTAAAATAGATGATATTGTTAAAAGCATTGAACCAGATGTAAAATTATTAGAAATTAGTAAAGAATTAAAAGAGCAAGATAATGATAATGGAGATGATGATGACGAAGAAGAGGATGAAGAAAAAATAGCACTAGCCAAAATTATCATTAGTGGGATTCTATGTTTACTAGGAATATTTTTAAATGTAAATGATGGTTTTAAATTTGCAATATTTTTAATATCATATATCATAATTGGATATGATATTATCTTTAAAGCAATAAAAAATATGTTTAGAGGGAAAGTATTTGATGAAACATTCTTAATGAGCATATCTACGATTGGAGCTTTTGCCATTGGTGAGTTTAAAGAAGGTGTGGCAGTAATGCTATTCTATAAGATAGGTGAATTTTTACAAGACAAAGCCGTTGATCGTTCAAGAAAATCTATTGCTGATTTAATGAATATAAGACCAGATTATGCTAATTTAAAAGTAAATGATAAAGTAAAAAAAGTATCACCTAACGAGGTAAATATTGGTGATATTATAATTGTAAAAAATGGTGAGAAAATTCCTTTAGATGGAATAATCATTGATGGAAACTCTTTTGTGGATACAGTAGCTCTTACAGGGGAATCTATACCAAAAGAAGTAAATGTTAATGATGAAGTATTAAGTGGAATGATTAATACTCAAAAACTTTTAACTATCAAAGTAACAAAAACATTTGAAAATTCTACGATTTCAAAAATATTAGAATTAGTTGAAAATGCTTCTAGTAAAAAAGCAAATACCGAAAAGTTTATAACAAAATTTGCTAAAATATATACTCCAATAGTTGTTAGTCTTGCTGTACTCATTGCTATTATTCCACCTTTAATAATGCCAAATGCTACATTTACAGAGTGGATTTATAGAGCTTTAGTATGTTTAGTTATATCTTGTCCATGTGCCTTGGTTATTTCAATTCCATTAAGTTATTTTGGTGGTATAGGTTGTGCATCTAAAAAAGGAATATTAATAAAAGGTTCAAATTATTTAGAGGCATTAAATAATGTAGATACGATAGTTTTTGATAAAACGGGAACACTTACAGAAGGTGTATTTAAAGTAACTAAAATTGTTCCATCAAAAAATCATACTAAAGAAGAAATCTTAAAATATTGTGCTTATGCTGAAAGTTTTTCTATTCATCCTATTGCTACTTCAATAATAAATGAATATAAATTATTTAATAAAGAAAATAAGGAAATAGATAAAAATAAAATAAAAAATTATGAAGAATTATCAGGATATGGTATAAAAGCAAATGTCTTTGGAAAACAAGTAATTGTTGGTAATACAAAACTATTTAATAAAGAAAAAATAGAATATAGTAAGGATGTAAATGTTGGTACAATTATGCATTTAGCAGTGGATAAAAAATATTGTGGTTATATAGTAATATCTGATATAATAAAAAATGATGCTAAAAGTGCTATCAGGGAACTAAAGAAATTTGGTATCAGCAAGTTAATGATGCTATCAGGTGATAATAAAGAAATTGCTAAAAGTATTGCTACAGAATTAAATTTAGATGATTTTAAAGCCGAATTGTTGCCAACTCAAAAAGTAGAAGAATTTGAAAAACTATTAAATAATAAAAATCCAAATCAAAATATAGCATTTGTTGGTGATGGTATCAATGATGCACCTGTAATTATGAGAGCTGATATTGGAATAAGTATGGGTAGCATTGGATCAGATTCAGCCATAGAGGCATCAGATGTTGTAATTATGACAGATGAAATATCAAAACTAACAACTGCCTTAAAAATTGCCAAAAAAACTAGAAGAATAGTAATTACAAATATTACTTTAGCAATGTTAATAAAAGTAACTGCTATATTACTTGGAATAGTAGGTATAACTACAATATGGCAAGCAGTTATTGCAGATGTTGGTGTAACTATTGTTGCTGTCATTAATTCTCTTAGATGTTTAAATATTAAAGATTAGGAGGAAAAATGGTAAAAGAAAATGAATTTATAGATAAATGTGAAGAAACAATAATACATCCAGATATTGTTGAAAAATTAAAAAAAGAAATGCTTTCAGAACAAAAATCTTATAATTTGTCAGAGTTTTTTAAGATATTTGGTGATTTAACAAGAATAAGAATAATTCAATTACTATGTTTGCAAGAACTATGTGTTTGCGATATTGCTACAATTTTAAATATTACGCAATCAGCGACTTCTCATCAATTAAAAATATTAAGACAATTTGGAGTTGCTAAGCCAAGAAAAGATGGAAAAATGATGTATTATTCTATATCAGATGAACATATCAAAACAATTTTTACAAATGGTTTAGATCATATTAATGAAAGATAAGAAGTAAATGTTATGCAAATAATTTGTAGTAAACAATGTGGATTTTGTTCTGGAGTTAATTATTGTGTAAATAAAACATTAGAATTATTGCAATCTAATAAAAAAAATATCTATTGCATAGGACAATTAGTTCATAATGAAAATGTAATAGATAAATTGGAGAACAAAGGATTAGTAATAGTAAATAGTATTGATGATGTACCTAGAAATAGTGTTCTTATTATAAGAGCACATGGAGCAGAAAAAAGTATTATAGATACAGCAAAAGAAAAAAATATTGAAGTTATTGATCTAACTTGTGGAAAAATAAAAATCATACTTAATAAAATTCAAAAAAAAAAATAAATCTTTCATTGTGATAATAGGCAAAAAAAATCATCCTGAACCATTAGGAATTTTAAGTTATATAGAAAATAATTGCGATATAATAGAAGATTTAGAAGACATTCCTAGAGTATGCAAAGAAATTCACAAATCATCATTAAATAATGTATATGTTGTATCTCAAACAACTTTTTCTGATACTAAATTTGATGTATTAACGAAAGAGTTAAAGAAATCTTTTGATGATAATATTAACATAGTAATAGACAAAACTATTTGTGATGTAACAAAAAAAAGACAAATAGAAGCAATAAATTTATCAAAATCTGTTGATAAGATGATAGTTATTGGAGGTAAAAATAGTTCCAATACTAAAGAACTTTATAAAATAGCATCAACATATTGCAATAACTCATATTTAATTAAAGATACTAAAGATTTTAATAATGTAAAATTTAGTGATAGAGATAAAATTGGCATTATATCAGGTGCATCAACTTCAAAGGAAAGCATTGATAAAGTCATTGAATATATAAATATGTTTAACGACTCATTAAATAAATAAAATATATCATAGAAAAAATAAAAAGTAGTACAAATTACAATTTATCAATTAGATCAGAATATTAAGA
>CACYWH010000007.1 GCA_902778125.1 uncultured Erysipelotrichaceae bacterium
CTTTCATATTTATAGTTTCCATTTGTTGCTTTTAATTCTGTTATCTTTCCATTCCCATCTATACTTACACAATACTCTAAACTTGAATTCCCTGTTAGTGGTAATTTATTTGAACTACTATTAAATGATTGAGGTACTCCTCCACCTAGTAGATATTGTTGTTCTGTTGTTCTTACTAGCACATTTACTTCATTTGTAAATGAATCTATTCTTGCTTTTTCAAACATCCTTAATACTGCCGGTAATGCCATTATTACTAGTATTGCTAATATTGCTATTACTGCTAAAAGTTCTACTAATGTAAATCCTTTATTATTTTTCATTTATTATCACCTATTATTAATTATAATTGTTTTACGTTTTTATATCAATCATTTTTGTAGAGAACTTTATTAATTTTTATAAATAATTACATTTTTATATTTTGTTAAACTTTACAATAAAAAAAGGAAATTAATTAATTTCCTTTGCAACGTGTATCTTCAGCAGATCTATCTTTACTCCAGAATGGACCAAATTCAATTGCTTGATAACAATTTCTATTATATTGAAATACTTTATATCCTGCTCCTAAACACCATTTAACTTCTCCATCATTGTATTTAGTAACATCTTTCTTAATACAGAATGTTGGATCAGTATTTTTACTTACATGATAATAATCAAATAAAACTACTCCCATCCATACGAATAGTACTATCCAAAGAACAACATTCATTATTCTTTGAAATAAAGATTTTTCATCTTTATCTTTCTTTTCTAATTTTTTCTTAGATACTTTTTCATCTAAAAAGTCTTCAGTTTCTTTTTCCATTATTTTTTTCCTCCTCTTAACATTATATTATTTTCCATTAAATTTTGTATTAATTCTTCAGATATTTTCTGTTTACTAATATACCTACTTATATATGAATATAGAAGTCTTAATCTAACTTTATCAACATCATTCATGTTTGCAAATTTAAGTCTTAACTGATAACCACTTTCTAAGTCACATTGTAATTCAACACTACTTGATTGAAATGTAATGCATATACTAGAAATTCTACTATATGGTATAGTATATATCTTTTTAAATGGTTTAATAGAAAGTCTATTATCAAATAAAACCATTTTATCAGTAGTAAACATTCCATGATCTCTAAAAGTCTTATAAGTAACTAATATTCTTTCATTTTCATAAGCATAATCAGTAACATAATAAGGTAAGTCTTCATTTTTAATATATCTTGAAAAGTTAAAAAATTTAGTTAACTCTTTATACTTTATATATGCCATACTTAACCTCCAATATGATTATACACATATTTTTAAAAAAAGTAAATAACTATGAGTTATCTACTTTTTTTATTTTATTCTAATGTTTCGTTAACTACTTCAGTAGAAACTTCTTCTTTAATAGCAGGAATAGGTTCTTCAACCTTTACTTCCTCTTCTTTTTCTTCATCTTCTTTAGTTTCTTCAGTTATTGTTTCTACAGAAACTAACTCACCTACTGGTTCAACCTCTTTAGGAAGTTCAGTAATAGTTTCATTTGCTTCTAATTTATCATTATTAGTTTCATCTGATAAATTTTCTGTTTCAGAAGGAGTAGTATTATTAACTACTTCTTCTGATTCAGTATTTTCTTCATTAGATTCAGTTATAGGTTCAATTACTTCAACATTTTCTGTTGGAATTGTATTTTCTTCTACAACTTCTTCAGTATTTTTTACTTCACTTTCTTTTTCAGTTTCAGGCATTTCTGGTATTTCTACTTTATGTACTTCTTCTCCATCAACTAATCCATCATATAATGGTCCATATAATGCACTAAATTTCTTAGTAGCTGCTCTATTTGGAACACTTCTACCAGTATTTCCATAGAATGATACATATATAGTGTCTGCAGCTTCAAATAGAGTTGCATCAATGTCATATTTACCATCAGTATCTACAGTTAAGTATCCTGCTGCTTTAGCATCAGCAATACTTGAGTATTCTAATGTTCTTTCACTAGAAGTTCCTTTATTAACAATTATTGTTAATTTATGAGTATCGTCAACTCTTAAATCAGTACCGATTTCAGCAACACCTTCTTCAGTTTGTTTTGGACTTGGATCTGGTGCAGCTTCAATACTAATCTTCTTAAATTCTGCTTCTAATCCACTAGCTCCAGTAGTAATTACTCTAGAAGAATCACCAGCAATTGCTTCTAAAATTGCTTGAGCACCACTTGCTCCATTACCTAAAGCAACTGCATATACAATTGTTTCTTTATCATCTGCATGTAAAGCACTAATAGCAGCAGCTCTTCTATCTGCATTATCAAGTCCATCTGGAGCTCCATCTGTTAAGAATACAACTACATTCTTATTATCAGGATGTGTTGATGCTAAACCACCAGTACCATATAATACTTCATTTACTTTTTCAAGTGCAATGTAATATGGAGTACCACTTGGTTCAACAATTTCAATATTATTAACACTATTAATTAGTGATTGTCTATTAGCATAACTTGTTAATGTTGTTCCAACTTGTTCTGCAAATGGTTGATTTTCATGGTCGTCCCAACATGGCCATCCAATAAGAGGCATACAAGATTGTCCTGTTACTACTTCTTTTGAACCATATTTTAGTACAACTACATTTGTATGAGTAGCATCTATATCACTATTAGGGAATACATTTTTAATAAATGATTCTGTAGCCTCTTGAGCATATTTTAATAATGTTTTGCCATTATCTTTATCAAGCATACTTCCTGATGCATCTAGTGCTATAACAACGTTTGTTCCAACTAATTGTTCAGTTATCTTATTAAAGCTTAATGTTTTTTCAACTTCAATTTGATTTGTACTTTCAGTTGTAAATGCACTATCATTAACCTTAGATTCTACTTTGCTATTAATCTTGTCACCAGCATTAGCTTTTACTTTAACAACTAATGTTACAACTACTGTTTGATCTGGTTCCATATTATCAATTACAAGTCCATTATTACTTAATATATCTAATGCATTGTAATCACTGCTTTCAGTACCATCAACTTTAACGTTACTTGATTCTATACTTATTAATGCATTTCCTGTTTCAGGATATAATGCTTTAGCTAATTCAGAATCTTTTACTGTTGCTTTTCCAGTACCATCACCAATATTTTTAATTGTAACTGTTATTGTAATTTCATCATCATATTCTGCTGGATCTCTTGGTGCATCAACTACAGTATTAACAGATAATTCTGCAGTAGTTGTCTTATAGTAAATATTTAATACATTTTCTGAAGCATCTTCACCTATTGTAATAGATGTTGGATTTGTTGCATCCATATCTACTTTCATATTAGCAGGTGTTTCATAATCAGTATAACTTACTACATCACCATATTCTTTAGTTTGATCAGAAATTGAATTATTTAGTTCACCATCATAGTAGAAGTTAACTGTATATCCAACAACTTTCTTACTATATGTTACAGTTTCATTTACATTAGCTGTAATTGTTCCACTTACTGTTGCCTTATCAGCATTATATCCAGTAATTGTAGGACTAGTTACATTATATGTACTATCTTTTTCTAATGTTTGAGTATAAGTATCAGCAGCTTCACTTCCATCACTATATACATATGTGATAGTTAATACATATTTCTTAGTATATTGAGCTGTTAATGTTTCACTCTTAGTAACAAATTTATCATTTGTTAATTCAACTGTAGTATTATTTGAATCTTTCCATTCTAAGAAATCTCCAGATTCAGTTTCAGTAGAATAATTTCCACCAGCAACAATTGCTACATGTAATCCTTCTTCATTCCATACTGCATGATATGTTGCAGGTCCTTCTACTGTAATAGTGCCAGGTTGTACTTTTGGATCGCAATTTGTTGCATCTTTACAATATCCAAGGAACTCAGCCTCAGCATCTATTGAACCAATTTTTGGGTTAACATTTGTATTTTCTTCAAATGTTAATGTATATTTTCTTTCAAGATTTTCAAGTGTAATTTGATCTCCATATGGATGTGGTTCAGTGATAGTCTCACATGAATCATTATCAGTATCTTCACAATGAGGATCAATTGTAATTATATATGTTTCTCTCTTATAATACAATTTTAATACTAAATTTTCATTAGCAGTTATAGTTCCAGATTTAACTGTTCCTTCAACTGTTTCATCAAATGTGAATCCTTCATAAGTTTTTGGTGTTGCTGTTACAGTTGTATCAGTTGTTCCATCTGTCTTATTTTCAGTTTCACTTGCTTCAGTTGGATATGTTCCATCTAGATTTTGTTTGTAATGCTCTATTGTATAAGGCATTGTATTTTTAGCAGTATAAGTAACTTCTTCAGTAACATCTGTAGTTCCCATAGTTCCACTTACTGTTGCCTTATCTGCAGTATATCCTGCAACTTCAGGTGTTGTATAACTATATTCTGCTTCATATTTGTATGAATCAGGTCCTACTGGTACTGCTGGATGTTCATTATTTGCATACTTATATGTAACTGTTACGTTATGAGAATCTCTTGTATAGTATAGTTTTAATGTTAAACTTCCATCTCCAGCTACATTTCCAGATTTAACTGTTCCTTCTACTGTTTCATCGAATGTGAATCCTTCATAAGACTTAGCTGTAGCTGTTACTTCTGTATCAGTTGTACCATCTGTCTTATTTTCAGTTTCACTTGCTTCAGTTGGATATGTTCCATCTAGATTTTGTTTGTAATGTTCTACTTTATATGCAGTATCTGTATTAGTTGTAAAGCTTCCTGTTATTTCTACAGCTTCTGCTGGCATTGTAAAGTTTTCTTTACTCCATCCACTGAATGTATATCCTGGAGCTGTTGCTGCTTCTGCAACTGTAACATTTTCTCCATATTTATATTCAGCTTCAGCTGGTAATTCACTTGCTCCGTCAGGAGTAGTTCCAGTATATTTGTAAGTTACTTTATAACTATTTCTTGTATAGTATAGTTTTAATGTTAAACTTCCATCTCCAGCTACATTTCCAGATTTAACTGTTCCCTCTACTGTTTCATCAAATGTAAATCCTTCAAATGTTTGTGCACTTGCTGTTACTTCAGTATCTGTTGTTCCAGTTAAATTTTCTGTTTTTTCTAACTTATACGAACCATCTAAGTTCTCTGTATAATGTTCTACTTTATATGCTGTATTTGTATTTGCTGTAAAGCTTCCTGTTATTTCTACAGCCTCAGCTGGCATTGTAAAGTTTTCTTTACTCCATCCACTGAATGTATATCCTGGAGCTGTTGCTGCTTCTGCAACTGTTACGCTTTCACCGAATTTATATTCAGCTTCTCTTGGTAATTCACTTGCTCCAGTTGGAGTAGTTCCAGTATATTTATAAGTTACTTTATAACTATTTCTTGTATAGTATAGTTTTAATGTTAAACTTCCATCTCCAGCTACATTTCCAGATTTAACTGTTCCTTCTACTGTTTCATCGAATGTGAATCCTTCAAATGTTTGTGCACTTGCTGTTACTTCAGTATCTGTTGTTCCAGTTAAATTTTCTGTTTTTTCTAACTTATATGAACCATCTAAGTTCTCTGTATAATGTTCTACTTTATATGCAGTATCTGTATTAGCAACATATTTTACTTCAACACTTACATCTTCAGTAGGCATTGTTCCTGTAACTGTTTCAGTTTCAGGATGATATCCTTTCTTATTTGCTTCTGGGCTTGCTACATTATATGTAGTACCATTTGCAACTTCTTCATTATAAGTAGTTGCTGCTTCAGATCCGTCTTCATAAACATAATTTATTGTTAAATTATATTTTCTTGGAGTACCATCATTATATTTTGCAACTAATTCTTTATCGCTTGATAATGTAATACTATCTTTTGCATTAACTTCATTGCTACCATCTAACCAATTTAAGAATGTGTAATCAGTTGTAGTAGTTTGATAGTTATGACCATCTGCTACTTCTAAAGTTAAACCACTATTATCCCATTGTGCATAATAAGTAACATCAGCTTTAACTTCTACTTTTGTTCCAGCTTCAATTACTGTTTCACATGTAGTAGCATTTTTACAATATCCTATAAATTTAGCTATTGCATCTTGATTTTTATTAGCTTCATCTTCAGATATTTCATCAGCTTCTTTGTAACTTAATACAAATTTTCTTTCTAATTCTTTTAATGTGATTTCATCTCCATACTTATGTTCTTCAGTATTTTCATCACACTTATCGCCTTCACAATTTGGATCAATTATAACATTATAACTATTTACATTATAATAAACCCTTAAAACAAGGCTACCATTTGAAGCAATAACACCACTTAATACATTTGATGTATTAGCACTATCATATGTGTATCCTTCAATAGTAATAATTTCTGCTTGTGCATTTGTATTAGCTATACCAGTCAAATTTCTTGTAGTATATAATGTAGAAACTTCATCTTTTACAGTATAATATTCTACTTTATATGCTGCACTATTTGCTCTATATACAGTATCTACTCTTACATCAGCATTAACATCTGTATACTTTCCATTCCATCTTACGAAAGTATAACCTTCATGTCTTGGTGCAGTTGGTGCATCTGCATCTTCTCCGCCACGTACTCTTTGAGTATCAACTACTCTTCTTGATATGGTATCATAGAATCTAACAGTATAATAATTAACTTCACATCCTGAATAAACAGTTAAATTATTAATGATATTAGTAAAATCGTCAATTCTAACGTCATTTTCTGTATACCATCCAGAAAATCTACAATTATCATGTTGAGGCGCTTCAGGTACAGTAGCATCTTTACCAACTTCAACAGTTTGAGTACTAATTACCTGTTTAGTATATCCATCAACAAATTTAACTTCTCTTGTATTAACTCTTCTAACACCTCCAGGTTGAGATGCGAATGTCATCATGAAAAACAAGAAAAGAATAAATATGATAAATATAAATAATCTTTTTTTGTTAAACATATTTTACAACTCCCTCCATAACCAAATTGCCCACCTCGCAATTTACACAGGTATTATAGTATAATTTATTAAAAAAAGCAAGAATAATTCATATTTTCTTGCTTAAATCATATTTTGGAATAATAATCACATTAATTTTTAAAATTTTATTATTTAATTTTACCTAATTCTTTTATTGGCCAAACTCTAAAAATTAATTTACCATCAATTTGCTTTTTATCAATCAATCCTATTTCAGGATCTCTACTGTCTTGAGAACCAGGTCTATTATCACCAAGTACTAAATATTTATTTTCTGGTATTTTATTATCGGGACATTTAGTTTTATCACAAATATCCACAAACATAAAATTATTAGTTTCTTTTCCATCTACAAAACTTTCAATATAAGATTCTCCATTAATATATAGGTAACCATTTAGATAATCGATTGTTTCACCCGGAAGTCCGATAACCCTTTTGACATATCTTTTTTTATCTGCATCAGTAAAAGTAATAATATCATTTCTTTTAGGTGATGATATCAAATATGCAAACTTTAATGATACAGCCATATTTCCATCTGCTAAAGTTGGATTCATAGAATTTCCAGCAACTGGAACTACAGCCATAACAAAGGTAAATACAAATGCAATGGCAACAAAAATAGCTATATATACAAAAGTATCTTTTAAAAATTCGGTTACTTCTCTAAAATCTGGCATAATAACTCTCCTTAATTAATATTTTAACAAACTAATTATACAAAAACATTTATAAAAAATAAATACGTTTTTTATTTTTTCAAAATTATTTCATGTGATTTATTAATTTCACCATGTTTAATTAAATAATTTTCTTGTGCTTGAATACTTAAATTATCCTTTTTTATTTTATATATATTTTTGATTGCTTGTGAAGCATTAAATGCTTTTATTCTTGGAGAAAGCCCAACATTATCAGATATATTAAACCATCTATATGCAGCATCAACCATTTCTCTTAACACTATTAAATCACTATTACCAACAAAACTAATATTTGGTAACTTCAATAGTGATATTTCATACTCGTTTTTTAAAAACCAATCATGCAATGGTTCATATGAATTAATTATTTTTTTAATCCTTATTTCACTCATGATTATTCTCCTACGAAAAACATTATATCATTTTAAAAAATTATTTCAAATAAAAAAGTTTATTTCAAAACTAATTTATGTTGTTTATTATCGTCACTAAATGATTTTACTATTTCACTATATATTCTTCCTTTATCATATACACTATCTTCTTTTGTAAATACATATCTAGATTCATATATATGTTCAAATGATACGTTTAATTTTTTAAATAATCTTTCTATAAAAACTATCATGTCATCAGTTTCATTTGGATTTACTGGAATTTCATAACTAATATATTTATATCCACCATTTTTAATTTCTTCACTACTATTTTTAAAATCTATGGTAATTATACTAGCTCTACTTATTGTTTTTGACATATTTTCACCTCCAAAATAAACGTATAGAGTATTATAACAAAATAATTTCAAATTTCAAGAAAAAAAATAGTCTTAATAATTATAAGACTATTGCTATTAAATTATTGCTGCCTTTATTAACCATCTTAGTGATCGTTTGCGATAATTTATACTTGGCTGAATCTGGTAATAAAGATAATTTACCTTGAATACCTTCTTGAACTATCTCATTTAAACTTCTACCAAATATTTCACTTTCCCAAATTTTTTCAGGATTATCTTTATCTTTCATAATATAATCTATCAATTCTTTACTTTGCATTTCACTTCCGATAATTGGTTCAAAACTACTTTCAACATCTACTTTAATCATATGAATACTAGATGCCTTTGCTTTTAATTTAATTCCAAATCTTCCACCTGATTTAATTATTTCTGGTTTATCTAATTTCATATCATTTATTCTTGGTAAGACAATTCCATATCCTGTTTGATAAACTTGCTTTAAGGCACCCTTAATGTTTTCATATTCTCCTCTTCCTTCACTTACATTTAAAAATACCTTTAATAAATCACCTTTAGAATTAACTGACTGCCCAACCACTTCTTTTAAAATATCATTGAATAACGAATCATCTGCATCTAAAGTAATAGTTACTTCTGAATTATCTGTATCAAGTGAAGAAACATAAGCTTTAGATATTACACTTGAATCTTCTAAATTCAAATTAATGTTTTCTACATCTCTTAATTTATCTACATTTACAATAGATGATTTCATTTTTTCAAAAAATTCTTTTTTAACTTCATGATTATTATTTAGTACACCTACCCAATCAGGAATTTTAAATTCAATATGATCTATTGGAAATTCATATAGTGCCTCTTTTAATATATTAGTAATATCCATTTCAGTCATATTTTCTATACTCACTGGAATTACTGGAACATCATACTTTTCTTTTAAACCCTCAGCTATTTTAAGAGTGTCATCGTTATTTGGATGCGTACTATTTAAAACAACAATAAATGGTTTATTAATATTTTTAAGTTCTGTAATAACTTTATCTTCAGCACCTATATAATTATTACGAGACATTTCTCCAATGCTTCCATCTGTAGTTATAACTATACCAATTGTTGCATGATCTTTAATAACTTTTTCTGTACCAATTTCAGCTGCTTCAACAAATGGTAACTCCTCTGTAAACCAAGGTGTTTTTACCATTCTTGGATTACCGAGTTCATCTTGATATCCTAATGCTTCTGGAGTTACAAATCCAACACAGTCAACTAATTTAATATTTGTTTTTAATCCATTTATATTAACATTAGCTCCGCTTGATGGTACAAATTTAGGTTCAATAGTCATTATAGTTTTACCTGTTGCTGATTGAGGAATTTCATCCATACATCTTCTTTTTTCATTTTCATCTTCTATATATGGAAGTATTAATGTTTCAATACATTTCTTAATAAATGTACTTTTACCAGTTCTAACCGCTCCTACTACACCTAAGTATATTTCACCACCTGATTTTTTATCAAGACTTTTTATGATTTCTTTTTTATCCATATAAACCTTCTTTCTAGCCATTTACTAATATTTATGAATTTAATAAATATATATGACAAATTTATTAATAAAAAAATGATAAGCAATTTTGCTTATCACTTAATTTAATATTAAACTCTTTTCTTTACCAAAATCAATTTGATCAGATAATATTACATTTTCAAGTAATGTTTCCATAGCAATTCTTCTATATTTCTCAGTATCTAATTTTTCTAATATTTTAATTCTACCTCGAAATAATATTTCGTCTTTTGAAGTGTCTCTTATAATATTAGGATTCCAATATCTAACTATATTTTCTTGTACTTCTGTTTCACCATTATCTGAAGAAGGTATATATTCATCATTAGTAACAAATATATTTCCAGTAACACTTAACTTATATAATTCGCTATTATCATCTAATTGAAATATCCAATGTTCTATTTGAGGTATATCACATAACCATAAGGAATGATATCTACTTGGTAAATCACTATGGTATTCTAACCTATGTTTTTCAAGTGCTTCTTCTCTTTTAATAATCCATAAAACATTTTTAATATCAGAAATTGACAATCCTAAATCATGTACTTTTTTTAACATCGGAATACTTAATTCTTTATTTGTAACTAAACTTTCAATTAGTTCACGATAATCTTTATAAAACTCTAAGCAATCAGTTATAAATTCTGAATTATAATTTTCATCAATTACTATTTCATCATTTACTTGCCAGTCATTTCCATTAATATATGGTTTATGAAAATGATACAACGTTTTATTAAAAACTTGCATCTTTAATCCCCCTTTAAATCGGGGCATATTATATCATATCCGACTTATATAGTCAATTTAACTACTTTTGATATAATACTTTCTTAATAATAGGTGATTCATAATTTACATGATATCCATTTTTAACTTGATTTAATAATTGTCTTCTTTGTTCTTTTAATTTTGAATTATCTTTTTTAATGAATCTCATTCCCATTATATCTTGAACTACATCATAATCAAGAATGCCATCATTAATAAACTCGTGGTTACCCATTATTTCAAATGTAGGTAATCCAGCATCCATAAAATATGATAATGCATCATTTGCTTCGAGTATAGGTTCAAGTGGATCATAATATATACCATCTGATTCTTTGTATACTGATTTACATCTTAAATATTTTTTTAATATTTCTCTTTCAATTTGTAATCTTTCTTTTAATGTAGTTCTTACTAATTCTAATGTTTCTTTCTCTTTAATGTTTTCATTTCTACTTTGTAATCTTTTTTCTATATTTTTAATTTCATACTCACATACTTTTCTAAAGAAAGGTTCGCACATTCCTTTATCATTGCATAAATGTTTTTCACTTAATAATGTTTCATCTGAATAAAATTCTTGACCAACAGTATATCCAAAGAAAGTTTCCATCAGCATTTGCATATTAACATTTGGTGATATTAAATAATTATCTATACTAATGCCACGTTTCTTAATTACTGAATCTTCCATATCTAACAATTCATCTATTTCACAATCCCAATTTTTAAGTCTTCTTTTTAATTCAATTTCAGCAAGTTTTCTTTCTTCTTTAGTAAATTGATTGTTTTTTATAATTAATATCAATTCAGATAAACTACATTTTTTATAATTTTTCATATTTAACCCTCTCATTTTAAAATTAATTTTTTATTTGAAATAAATTCTTCTGGATATTTTTCTTTTAATTCTTTTAGATGCTCTAAATCAGTAACAGCATCATATAACTCATTACCATTTTCATCTACAGCAATAACCATACAAGGATTTACAAATGGATATTCATTCACAGTTTCTATTATATCATCTGATGTTTTAGAATTCAAATTACCATAGTTATATGAATATGATTTAAATGTATAATGGCATGTTCTTGTTTCTGTTGTAACACCCATTTTATCTTTATCAAGTGTCCAACCGCTATGAACAATTGGTATAATAGTTACAAATTTACCATTATATACTGGTATAAAACTTGTATATGAATAATAATATTCAATATGATCATAATTACTATACTCTTCTTTTAAATTTTCAATTTGTTCAACATTATCACATATTTTAATAAGATTATTTTTACTAAGAAAATCTAATTCTTGTTTTTCATTTTCATTTATTAGAATATAATCACTATCCCTATTAAATCCATTCTTTGATAACTTCTCACTATTATAGTAAGTTACATATCCATTTCCATTCTGGTACTTATGCGCATGTTCATCTTTAATATTGCATTCCGCACTTCCTGTACATCCAAGTGCTCCACTTAAAAGTATTGTCATACATCCTGTTAAAAATTTTTTTGATTTTTTCATATAATTCCTTTCCGAAATATAAAAAGACTTTTATATTTCTATAAAAGTCTTGTTCTTTACATATAATCCAGGCTATTAACCGTGTTATTGAATTATAACTTCGTAAGAAGGAACTACTCCCTTTCACTACTAATAATATACCACATTTTTAGATTTTTTTCAAGGATAGTTAGTTAACTCTTTTTCTTAGTTTTAATTCTTTGCCTTTTTCTCTTTTGTTTTCTTCTAAGCTTTCTAAAGTTAATGGTTCTACTGGAAGTGTATAATCAACTTTCTTACTATTTGCTCCATTTAATATCAATCCAACACTAAGAGCAAAAACTAATATTTCTTTTTTTCTTTTTGTCATAATTAACCTCATTTCTTAATTTATTATTATATATAATATATAATGCTTTTTCAATAATTAAAAGCTATTTTATTAATGATAAATCTTCATTTATAATTATTGGATTAAATCCTTTAACTTCATCATAAAGCATATTATCAGGATAACCATTCATCATATATATCTTTTTATTTTGCATAAATGCTTCATACATTTCTAAAAATGTAGATGCTCCAATATAATTTTTTAATACTTCACCATTTTTATTTCTATCATAATTAAGTACTAGTACAGCATCAACATTATTAATCTTTTCTTTACTTTCATAATACATTCTTTTAAAGAATTCCATATATTCATCTTCTGTCATGTTATCATAGTCATCATCTTCTAATCCATAACCATTTGGCATCACTAATTGATGTCCGAATTCTTCAAGTTTATTTTTAACATTCTCGACTTTATCATAAAAACATGTAGAACATATTATTAATAATTTCATTATTCTTCACTACTTTCCATTATTTTCTTCATTAATTTCAAAGGGCCTCTTAAATTAAGGCTTTTATCAATTCTATTTTCACTATAAATTCTATGAAATTCATTATAAACAATCATTCTATCTGACATTTTAATATTATGAATACTAGAAGATATGTCTTTTAAAAGTGAACTAAATAACATACTTATTTTTCTTTTTTCTTCCCTAGTTTTAACACAATAAGTTGTAATATATTTAGCAATATTTTCATCTTTTTGGTATGTTAATACTTCAATATCATAAGTTAATCTAGCTAAATACACAGGATCATTTGATATTCTTTCCATCAATCTTTCTATTTTGTGTTTATCTTCACTAATATATAAAGCATCAAAATAATCAAATAATAATCTAGCAAATACACTTCCTTGTACTTTATTTTCTTTTAGATTTGATAATGAAACATCAGATTCTATAAATATTCTATCTTCTACAAATGTAAGATAACTTGATGCATAATCTAACTCAAATTCATTTTTAGGATTTAATAGTATCCTATTTCCTTTAAAATAACCATTTGGAAACATTTCTAAAGCATTATCTAATCTTTCATAATATTCTTTAATTCTTTCTTCAAAATTACTATTCATAAAAAAACCTCTTAAAAATCACGATTATAATATCACAATAATTATGATTTTAAAAGGTTTTTATAATTTTACTCCTTCTTCAGCAATATCAGAATTCACCTCATACTTACCATATGTAATAGTAGGATCTAACGAATAAGTTAATACTTCATTTTTAATAGTCATTAACATATCTATAAATGATAATGCACAATTCTTTTCATATTCATCATATGGATCTTTAGAAGCATATGCAGCAAATCTACAATCATCTCTTTCATAACTTAAAGCAGTTAACTCTAAGAACCAATTTGAATCGATTACTTTAAGTAATTTAGGTAATACTTCTTCTTTATAATTTGGATCTTTCATAACTACTGATAATTTAGTAGTTAATTCATCAATTATATCATTAATAACTTTTGTTTTATTAGAACTAGAATATAGTTTATCCAAATTAACTAAATGTCCTATCTTATTGATAACTTCATTTCTACTATAATTATTAACTAAATCAGTTATATAAGTAGTAATAGTTTGTATTAACACTTGACCCAGATTAGTAGCATCTAATAATATGTTTCTATAATCATACACAGCATCTTTTTGTACAGATAAAACAGAATTATATTTTTCACTTTGAAGTCTTTGAGCTTTATCATTAATTTCCCTAGATTTTTGACAACTGATTACAAGTTTTTTAAGTACACTACTATCTATTTTTTTATTTCCATATATTTTATGTTGTATTTGTGAAAGTTTTTCTCCAACTTTAGAAGTTACTATCTCATCTTCTAATGATACATAAAATTTTGTTTCACCTGGGTCACCTTGACGTGCCGCTCTTCCTCGAAGTTGATTGTCTATTCTTTCATTCTTGTTTCGAGTACATGATATTACATATAATCCGCCAAGTTTACTAACTCCTTCACCAAGTTTAATATCAGTCCCACGTCCTGCCATATTCGTCGCTATAGTAACAGCTCCAAACTCTCCGGCATGAGAAATAATACCAGCTTCATTAGCATCTTGTTTAGCGTTTAAAACAGTATGTCTAATTCCAGCATTAGCAAGTAATCTAGATAGTTCTTCACTTTCTTCTACGCTTGTTACTCCAAGAAGTATTGGCTGTCCTGTTTGATGCTTTCTAACTATATCTTCAACAATGGCTTTATATTTAGCCTTTTTAGTAGCATATAATTCATCTGCTCTATCTATTCTAATGTTTGGTTTACGACTATCAACAACATATGTTGGAAGACCATCATAAATTTCAGAAAATTCAGAGGCATCACTAGTACCTGTCATTCCACATATACCTGATTTATATTTACGAACAAAATCAGGATATGTACATAAACCAGTAGTTAAAGATTCTTCTTGTATTTCAACTCTGTATCCTAGTCTTTCTTTAATTGCTTTCATGTCTTCATATGCTTCAATTGCTTCATGATAGCCGTTTTGTATTCTTCTACCCTTTAAAACTCTACCAGTAGATTCATCTACTAAAAGTACTTCTTTAAAACCTTTTCTCTTATCACTATCTTGTAAGAT
This sequence comes from uncultured Erysipelotrichaceae bacterium, assembly GCA_902778125.1. GTDB lineage: Bacteria > Bacillota_I > Bacilli_A > RF39 > UBA660 > CAG-1000. The sequence continues at coordinate 15,329 of CACYWH010000007.1, forward strand.
ATATTGTTTTCCATTTTGATAATAATATTTAGCAAGTATACATTTTTCTAAAATATCTGTTTTTAATGCAAATTCATTTTCATCTGCTTTACCATTTTTATCTTTACTACAGGTTTGTTCAATTAATTTGTATAACTTTTCAGAAAAGAAAACATTTCCAGTATTTCTAAATACAACAGCCATATCACTTCCATAAGTCATATCACTTGTTTCTTCATGTTCATGAACCCTACAGTTAATATTTGCTACTAGGTCAGTTCCCCATCTATATAAGTCTTTAATTGCTTTAGATGAAGAATATTCATTAAATGCATTAGTACTTGATGTAATTAAAGGTGTAGTTGCATCATCAAGAAGCAAACTATCAACCTCATCTATAATTGCATAATTAAATCCTTTACTTTGAACTCTATCTTTTGGACTAGTAACCTTATTGTCATCTAAATAGTCAAATACAATAGTAGAAGGTGTAGAATAAACAATATCAGATTGGTATTCTCTTTTTTTATCATCTCGAGACATAACACCTTTAGGTTTAACTATTCCACATGTAAGACCTAACAAATTAAATACAGATTCATTTAATTCTTTATCTCTTTGTGCCAAATAGTCATTAGCAGTTAATACATGCACTCCTTCACCAGATAAGGCATTTAAATAAGCACAAAAAACTTGAACAAGAGTTTTACCTTCTCCAGTTTTCATTTCCGCTACTACATTATCTTGCATACTAACTGCTGCTTCTAACTGCACTTTATATGCAAACATTTTTTGACGCCTTAAAATTGCTTCTCTACATAATGCAAATGCATCCACCATAATTGATTCTTTAGATTCACCATTTTGTAATCTACTTTTTAACTTTAAAGATTCACTAGTTATATCACTATCTTTATATTTTCTATATTTTGGTGCAAGAGCATCAATTTCATCAACTATTTTTTTAATTCTTTCTTTATTAGAATCTGTATAATTCTTAATAAATTTATCTACAATACTCATATACACCACCTATCTTATATAACTATATCATTTTTAACATTTAATTTCAATTAATTACTTAATAATATCATATTATAAATTATTAATTGATAAGTACTATTTCTTCTTTCTACTTTAGCCTGTATTTTATATACATTATTTTTCTTTATTTCTCCAAGTTTACTATAAACATCAGGGAAAATAATTCCTTCAACTGTAGAATATTCATCACTTAATTTAACAAAAGACATTCTTTTTAAATTCTTAGTTTTAATACTATTAATACTTTCCACATATAAAGTTGTAGTAATTGTCTTATCAAAATAATTTTTGTAGTCTTTTAATGATATAGACTTAGTTCTATCAAATTTAGTAACTGGATGAAAAGATAAATAAAATCCATAATTAGATATTTCATTATCAATCATCTCTAAATCAGTATAATCATCAATACTTTCAAATACTGGTTTATCTTCTAAAACAGTATTTAAATCCTTACATAATGTTACATAATTAATTATTTCATCTATATTAGTAATTAATTCTTTTTTATTAATATCAAATGAATCAAACGCACCACACTCTATTAATGATATTACAACCCTCTTATTTATATTTTTTGAATAACATCTAATCATAAAATCATAAAAAGATTTAAATTTACCATTATTTCTTTCTTTTTCAATCTCATCTGATATTGAAAAAGCAATAGATTTAATTATTGTAAATGGAAGCACTAATTCATTATCTTTAATTATAAATTCATAACTAGATTCATTTATATCTATTTTATGAAATTTAATACCTAATATTTTAGATTCATCAATATATTCTTTTATCATTTCACTACTTTTATTCATATTAAGTAAGTTTCTCATAAAGAATATTGTATAATTTATTTTTAAATATGCCATTTGAAAAGCAAGTACAGAATATACAACTGAATGAGATTTATTAAATCCATATGATGAAAATTTAATTATTAAATTATATAATTCTTCACCAATATTTTTACTATAGCCCTTACTAACAACTCCACTTATAAATCTATCTTTATTTTCTAATATAATATTCTCTTTTTTCTTAGACATTGCTCTTCTTATAATATCAGCAGAAGAATAACTATATCCACCTATCTCTCTTAATATTTCAAGCACTTGTTCTTGATATATAATTATTCCATAAGTACTTTTTAAGATAGGCTCTAATTCTTTAACTAAATAAGTAATTTTTTCTTTGCCTTTTTTACGATTTATATAACTAGGTATCATTTCTCTAGGACCTGGTCTATAAAGTGCAATAGCATCAATTAATGTATTAAATGAATCACATTCAAGTTCTTTTAAAAATGATTTCATACCAGAACTTTCAAATTGAAAAATACCAGTAGTATATGCATGTTTAAAAAGATTTAGTGTCTTTTTATCATCAAGTGGAATAGAATTTATATCAAGTGAAATACCATGACTCTTAATATCATCTAAAATATTTGATATTGTATTAAGATTTTTAATTGATAAAAAGTCCATCTTAAGTAATCCTAATGACTCTATATATTCCATTGAATATCCAGTTAATATAACATCATTACTTTTGTATAGAGGCATAAAATTATATAATTCAGTATCACTAATAACCACACCAGCAGCATGCATACTAGTATTCTTCTTTATTCCACATAATTTAGTACATATTTTTATAAGATTATCAACCTCTATATTATTTCTAATTACTCTATTATATTCCTTATTATTTTTAAGTTCTTCAAAAGTCTTCTCATCATTAATACTCTTACATATATTATCTATCATTATAGGACTAATATTAAGTACTCTTCCAACATCATGAATTACTTGTTTAGGAAGAAGAGTATTAAAAGAAACTATTCTGCTAGAATTTAAGTGACCATATTTATTTGAAACATATTCAATAACATCATCTCTTTTTAAAGAATCGAAATCAACATCAATATCAGGCATAGTAACTCTATCAGGATTTAAAAACCTTTCGAATATTAAATTATATTTAAGTGGATCTATATTAATTATGCCAAGAGCATAATTAACAAGAGATGCCGCTCCACTCCCCCTGCCTGGACCAACTAAAATATTATTCTTTTTAGCAAATAAAACAAAATCATATACTATTAAAAAATAGTCAACATAATTCATCTTTTCTATAACAGATAGTTCATACATAATTCTATTTTTATATTCCAAAGGCACATTTCCGTTAAGCCTTTTATCAAGTCCTTTTTTAACAAGTGCTTTTAAATATCCCAAAGAATCTTCTCTATATTTAGGTATATGAGTTTTATATTTTGGTAATTTAATATCTATATCACTACTAAAAGAAATAGTAGTTTCTCTATCACTATCAATAGCATTATTAATAAAATAACTATCTTTAATTTCTATTGCTTCTTCAATAGTTTTACTATATTCAATATATTTTAAATATCTAAAACATTCTTTATCATTTATATCAAAATATCTAATCAATGGTAAATATAATATATTATTTGTAATTACTAAAGCTTCTGTTTTCTCCTTATTATTTGTATATGAAATATATACTTCATCAAACAATAACTTGAAATTATCATAATCATTTGCAGAACAAACACATTTAATATTAGGATATTTTATATCATTAAAAGTTAATGTTTCTAAGTTTCTCTTAGTAACTATTTTAAACAAAGAAACAAGCCCATCATAATTTTTAGCATATAATATAAAAGAAATATTATCAATACATAGTTCCACCCCAATAATAGGTTTAATATTATTAGCATTACATTTAGTTATAAATTCCATTGTTCCAAACATAGATGAATCTGTAATACCAAGAGTATCAATATGATTATTTTTTGCATATAAAATCAAATCATCTATTTTAATTAGACTATTCATTAAATCATACTCAGTTTTAATATTAAGTGGAATATACATAATTATCTCCTTAAATACATTTTATCATTTTTTATAAAAAATAAAAATATCACTTAATAAATAAGTGATATTTATTATAAATACTAATCGTATTTGTTATCAATATCTTCAAAATTAACTCTATCCATTTCTTCAATAACTTCAAGTTGATTTTGAATTATTTGTCTTAATCTTCTCTTTAGGACATTGGTATTTCTCTTTAATTGGTCAGCATGATTTTGAGCTTTTTCGGCTTTTAATAAAGCATCATTTATGATTCTACTAGCATTACGTCTAGCTTCATTAATTAATTGTTCTGCTTCATTTCTAGCATTTTTCTTTATTTGATCTCCTGCAGATTCTGCAGTATAAATTGCTCTATTCATAGTGTCTTCTATCTTTTGATAATAAGCAATTTGTTCAGTTAACCTCTTATTTTCTTCTTGTGTCTTTTGACTCTTTCTAAGTAACGTTTCATAGTTCTTTATTACATCATCTAAGAATGCTTGAACTTGATACTTATCATATCCTCGAAAGACAGTATCGAACTTTTTCATGCTCCACCTCTTAATATTTTTTAAATTACCATTCTCCTAAGTCATCTTTTTTAGATGCTTTTTTATTTTCTTCTTCAGTTATATTACCCTCTATTTCAAAACCTTTAGGTGCACAAATAACAATACCTGGACCTAGTTTTTGCATAGTACCATCAATTGCATAAACAATACCATTTAAAAAATCCATAATTCTTTTAGATACATCAGATGTAACTCTTTTAAAATTAACTACAACTTGATTTTTATTTTTTAAATAATCTGCAATTTGTTGAGCCTCAGAGAATGCTCTTGGTTCTACTAAAATAGTTTTATTTTTATATTCTTTTCCACTAGATTTACTAGTATCTTTTACTTCATAATTTTCAGTTTCTTCTAAAGAATCTTCTGGTTGAAAAATCTTTGATAATTTAATTCCCATGACATTCCTCCTTATTATTTCATACAATACAATTCTATCACATAAAATTAAATCTATCAATAAATATTTCTTAAAATTTTATTCTTTCTTCAATATAATTTACTAATTCACTAATTTTAATAGTTTCTTGTTCCATTGTATCTCTATCTCTAATAGTTACTGTATCATTATTTAGTGTTTCATCATCTATCGTTACACAGAAAGGAGTTCCAACAACATCTGCTCTTCTATAACGTTTTCCTATATTAGCAGTTTCATCATAGCTTGTCATAAAATGATCTGATAACATATTATAAATTTCATTAGCTTTTTCAGCATGAACTTTTTTAATTAGTGGAAGAACACATACTTTATATGGAGCTAGGAATGGATGTAATTTTAATACTTCACGTGTTGTTCCATCTTCTAATGTTTCTTTATTATATGAATTAAATAATAATGCTAGAACAGTTCTATCTAGTCCATAAGTAGATTCTACAATATATGGAATATATTTCTCATTAGTTTCTGGATCTAAATATGACATATTTTCTCCACTATATTCTTGATGACGTGTTAAATCAAAATTAGTTCTGTTATGAGTACCATTAACTTCACCCCATCCAAATGGGAATAAATATTCTATATCACACGCTGCTTTAGCATAATGTGCTAGTTTTTCATGATCATGGAATCTTAATTTACTTTCAGGTATACCCAAATCCATATAAAATTTTTTACCATATTCTTTGAAATAATTATATAAATCTGTATCAGTTCCTTCTTTACAGAATGTTTGATATTCCATTTGTTCAAATTCTATTGTTCTAAATGTAAAATTACCTGGTGTAATTTCATTTCTAAATGCTTTACCTATTTGACCAATACTAAATGGTAACTTACTTCTCATAGTTCTTTGAACATTTAAAAAGTTTACATATTCACCTTGAGCATTTTCAGGTCTTAAATATACTACATTTTTAGAATCATTAGTGACACCTCTATATGTTTGAAACATTAGATTAAATTCACGTAAATCTGTAAAATTACATTTACCACATTTAGGACATGGAACTTTATTATCGCGAATATATGACATCATTTCTTCTTCACTCATCGCATCTGCGATAGAAGAATGAGTATAATCATTTATCAAATTATCTACTCTATGACGAGTTTTACATTCCTTACAATCTATTAATGGGTCTGAGAAACTACTAACGTGTCCACTAGCTTCCCATACTCTAGGATGCATTAAAATATCTGCATCTAATTCATATGCATTTGGTCTTTGTTGAATAAATCTTTTTCTCCATGCATCTTTTACATTATTTTTTAGTCTACTTCCAAGGGGACCATAATCCCATGTATTTGCAAGTCCTCCATATATTTCACTTCCTTGAAATATAAATCCATATTGCTTACAAAAATTAGACATTTCTTCCATTGTTATATTATTTTCCATATTTATACCTCCAACCTTAATTGTTTTACATTTCTATTACTAATACTATTGTTATGTTGTGAAACTATTTCATATATTTCACTTCCATATTTTTTCATAAGACTATTGCTTAATTTAATTGTTTTATTTGTATCTTCAAGTGAAATTATTTCCATATAGTTAGTATCATAACCATTAAACCTGGTTAAATATGCAATATCATTATTAAATTTATAATCTAGCATTCTTTTGAAAAAAGAAAGTTCTTCATTTAATAAATAATCATCTTTATTTGAAAGTATATATTTATTATCACTTGTATAAAATGAACATACACTGGATGTACCAACAGAATATACTTTGCCTTCACTATTTATCAAATTCTCTTCTCTATCCATTTTATATTTTTTAGCTATTTTTCTTTTTATATTTTCATCATGTAATGTAGAAAACTTTAGTTTTCTTCCATCTTCTGTTAATACTACGCCTTTTGATATATAAGAAACTTTACCACTATTTATAAAATAGTCTACTATAGAAGAAATTATTTCATAATCAGTTTTACCTTTTAATTCATCAGTAAATGTTGGAATAATTTCAAGTCTAATATCAGAAATACTATTTCCATTACTTACAATGATTTTATCATCATAAATAGATATTGATTTATAAGAATTTTCATCCAAATATTTTTTACCAATTATCTGCATTTATCCTCCTTTAAAATAAAAACTTCTAAAATATGTAAGGGTCCATTATGGACGGTTCCACCCTACTTATTCTAGAAGAATCTCTTTATTTTTATAGCCTAGTGTTTTCCACGCACATCATCGCTTAACACATAAATAATATCATAAATATTTTTATATTTCAATCATTAAAATTTTCTAGGGGTTAATATTTTATTTTTCATATATTTAGTTGGATTTTCATAGTCTCTTTCACGTACATCAGAAGGACTAAATAACATAGGTTCAGCTTCTAAATATTGAATATCGCCATTATCATCATACCAAATTGTAACAAAATAATCTCCCATTAAATTTGGAATTTCATTTTTCATCATAAAAGATGATTGATCAACATTACATGGACAAAGTAGCATATGAATATTTCTATATAACATATAATATACTTTATGATAGTGCCCTCTTAAAGATAAATTTGGTTTAGTGCCAGAGAATAATTGATCTATACCATTTTGAGGCTTAGTAGATAAAATTCTAGATGTTCCTCCTCCTGGATGGAATAACTCAATTTTACAATTATCGTAATAATAATATCCTTTATCTTGTCCTAAAAATTCCATATCTTTAGGTCTTCTTTTTTGTAATTCATTAGCAAAATTAAATGGTCCATAATTAAATGAATGTGATTGATCATGACTACCTAAAATATATCTCCATTTCATTCCAGGATATTTAGGCAATGTTTTAGCAACATAATCAACATGAGCAGTTGCTCCATATAAGAATACTTCATTTACATAATTAGGTCTAATAGTATGGTAATCTCCATCAGATATATCTCCTACATGGAACATATCAGTTATTCCTCTATTGTATGCTTCATAAGCAAAAGTATTTACCATACTAGGTTGTGACCAAATACTACCATAATGTGTATCTGATACAACTCCAAATTCTTTTTTAGTAAGTTCTTCTTTAGGAGGTTTAATGTCATAATGTCTTCTTTTTTGGAATCTTTTTTCTACTACTAAATCTCCATTAACATCAGCTACATGAATAGGTCTTCCATATTGTTGTAAAACATCTATCACACCATATAGTTCACTATCAGTCATTCCAAGTCTATTTGCCAAATCAGAAAATTTTTCCTCTTTCTTCATTAATTTATATAATCTATCAAATCTTGCTAGTAATTCATTTCTTTCTTTAACAACTTTATTTTGTAAAACATATGAATTTTCTTCTTCATCTTTAGTAAGTTCAAGTGGTTTAATAGTTAAATAGTTTTCTTTACTAGGAACATAATATGGAGATAATAATGGTTCTAATCTCTTTAGTTTTCCTAATTTATCATATGTTATTTCAAATTCATAAGAACCCATAACATTTTGTTGTGATGCGGCTCTCATTTTAGGTGTTCTTTCAACTAATGAAGGAATAGTAAATATTCTTGTATCCCTTATTTGTGGAAAATCTTGAGCAGATAAAGTACCACCCAATAATATAAAATCATAGTCTTCATGACTAGCCATACTTCTACTATACTTTTGTGGAGGGTATGCTATAGTATAACTTTCTCCAGATTTTTTTAAATTTTCTACTCTAAATGAAACATTATTAAAATTAATAGTACATGACTTTGGCCCTAAATAAGTCATATCTTTTCTTTTAGAAGCAATATATTCACCAACATTTAATTCTTTACTCCATGTATGATCAGTATCACCAGTTATAAACAAAGTTTGAATGCCTTCAACTTTAGGAAAATAATCAATTAAATGATTTGCTTGTTCAAATCCATCATTAGTAATTAATGATTTACCATATTCTTTTAAATCTCTAGAATTATATTTTCCTTCTAATAAATTTCCTGCAATAATAACATATTTAACTCCATCAGATGCAAATTTTTTATAAGTATCATTTAACATAGCAATTTGTTCATTTTTAGAACCAAATCTTAAGTCAGATATAACACCTATTTTAGTACTTTCATCTATATTTTCTTTAACTGAATATGTATTTTCTTTAGAATAATCAGGGCTATTATTAATTGCTAGATACATATCGCCAGATTTACTAGTTAAATTAATATTTATTCCAGATTCTTTTAGTTTATTAATATATCCAAACAATTGAACTTCATTAATATCCAAATCATTACACAAATCATCAACTGTATCACCTTTTATTAATCTTGTTTGTAATAAATCTAATATTTCATCACTATCTAATTCATGTTTTTCTTCTAATTGTTTCATTTTCCCTCCAAAAAAAGAGACATAAAAATATAACATATAAATATATTTTTAACGTCCCTTCTACTTCTATCTTCTATATAAATAATATTATAATTTTTATAAAAATGCAATAAAAAAACAAAAGTATTTTTAAACTTTCGTTATCCCACTAATCGGAGCAAATGTTTTCCTATGTTCAGGAAGTACTCCATACTTATATATAGCATCTATATGCTTTTTAGTTCCATATCCTTTATTATGTTTAAAATCATATTCCGGATGTTCTTTATCCAATTCTACCATCATCCTATCTCTAGTAACTTTTGCAATTATTGAAGCTGCTGCAATAGACTGACTTTTAGCATCTCCTTTAATAATAGATGTACTTGGAATATCAACATTTAATTTAACTGCATCAATTAAAATATGTTCAGGTTTAACATTTAAATTAGATATAGCTTCAATCATAGCTTTTTTTGTTGCTTCTAAAATATTAATCTCATCAATAACTTCATTTGATGACATACCTATTCCAACTGAAATAGCATTTTCCATTATAACATTATATAATAGTTCTCTTTTCTTTTCGGTTAACTTTTTAGAATCATTAATTCTTTCATCAACAAAATCTTTAGGTAATATTACTGCAGCAGTAACAACAGGTCCCACTAAAGGTCCACGTCCAACTTCATCAACTCCTGCAATATAATTTATTCCTTTTAAATATAATTCATCTTCAAATTCTTTCATAAAAAAAGTATAACATAATTATTATACTTTTTCATTATATTATTTTCGTTTTAAAAACATTTTAAGTTTTTTATACGCTTCTTTTTCACCAGTTAAATCCTTATATGTATCATCATTTTCAACTAAACTATAATATGATTTAGTGTCATAACTTTCTTTAATAATTTTTGATAAAATAATTGCTTCTTCTTTAGAATAAGTACGAACTATTCTATCTTTAATATAATCACTTATTTCACTTCTTTTTAGGATTTGATATCTATAATCAAAGGGAAATTTTCCAATATATAATTTTAATTTATCTTCTTTAATACCATATAACATTTTAAGAATTATAATATCATCTAATTTACCTGTCATTTCTAATATACTCATGCAATCATAATTTGGAACATTTTCTATTATACCTAAAATATTTTCTCTATTAATCAAATTTTCTTTATATTTTATGCAAAACAAATATATATAATAGTATGCATTATAGTTATTATCCAAAGATTTTATTAATCCTGAATTAATGATTCTACATAGTTTCTTAAACATTTCATCATAATATAATTTTTCATTTATATTTTCATGTTCTTTTTTTCTATTATAACTGATAAATTGATAGCATAATCTGTTAATTTCAAAATTATTCATAGTTTTCCTCCTAAAAACGTCTTACAAGTGATTTATTATAATCGTGAAGCAAATCGCTTGTCAAATCAATCTTTTTATCCATATCGAAAGATTGATTAATAAGTCCTCTTAATAACCTATTTTGAACACCTGACATAATTGTTTGAAGTGCACGTGCACCAGTTCCCATTTCCAATGCTTGAGTACATAGTTCATGAATAAAATCATCTGTATATGTTATACCGCTATATCCAAACATTTGAACCGTTTTTTCAAAGTTTTTAAGTGGACTTATAGTAGAAGTCAATAGAATAGTTTTAAGATCATCATAATTATATGTTCTTGTACTAGTTAGTACCTTTACTCTTCCAAAGAATTCTCTATGCATACCTTCATCAATATAATCTTGAGCAGTTATAATATATGATTCATCATTAATATTGGAATCACTTGATGAAAAACCTACACGCTTTTTCTTTTTTTCAAGTTCATTTCTTTTTCTTTCTTTAATACTTGTAAAAGCACCACTAAGTATAAAAGTTAACTTACTAGTATCAAAATGAATCATCTTACTATTATGTAAATTTTCATCTAAAGGAAAATCATATTCTCCACCACTTATAAATCCTAGTAATTCTTCTTGTACACCCTTTTTCATATCCTTACTATCAATACTATTTCTAGAAGATAATTTGTCTATTTCATCAAGTACAACTATACCTCTTTCAGCTTTATTTACACTTCTTCCTGCTATAAAATATAATTTTCTTAAAATATCTGTAATTGATGGACCAACATACCCTGTTTCAGAGAAACTATTTGCATTACATATATAAATTGGTAAATCCAATCTAGATGCTATATCTTTTAGAATAGCAGTTTTTCCAGTACCAGTAGAACCATCTAATAATATACCAACTTTTCTACTATCAAGTTGGGCTAAATCTATAAAATAATCACTAGATAATTCATCAATTAATACTTGATTATAATAAATATTAGTAACTAGTGTAACTATTGCTTCTTCTTGTCCTACAATTCTAGCACTTATTTCACTAATAATCTTATTTGTATCGATTTTTTCCTTTGATGTGTCATCTATTTCTGTAAATTCACCTTCAGTAATTACATCATTATCAAATTCTGTTTTTAAAACTCTTTCTTTATTTTTAAAAATAGTCCCTATGGAATTATCTTTACTATTTTGTTCCTGCATTTTAATATTACTCATTAAGTATCACTCACTTTAGTTAATTATTATACAATACTATTTATACTCTGTAAATTAATTATTATATTTATTTATTTGATCTTGAATAAATTTATCATCTTCAAAATAATTAATTCCCATAGCATCTTTTACTTCATTTAAAGTTTCATTAGCCATATCTTGAGCTTTTTTAGTTCCTTTATTTAATATTTCTATTAACATAGGAATATTTTTTTCAAATTCGCATCTTCTTTCTCTTATAGGTAATAATAATTCTTGCATAACATCATTTAAGAATTTTTTTATTCTTCCATCACCTATACCACCTTTTTGATATGCATTAGTTAATTCATCTAAATTTTTAAATTCAGGATAATACTTACTAAAATGCGCATCGTTTGCAAATGCATTTAAATATGTAAACATAACATTTCCTTCAATGATTCCTGGTTCATCAATATTTCTTGGAAAAGAACTCATAGAATTAATTTTCTTTTTAATAGTAGCTTCATCATCAGATAAATATATACAGTTATTTAGTGACTTACTCATTTTAGCACTACCATCTAATCCAGGTAATCTATAACAAACAGCATTTTCTGGTAACACTGCCTTACATTCAACTAAAACATTTGTATTATATGTTCTATTGAATGAACGAACTATTTCTCTTGTTTGTTCAAGCATTGGTTCTTGATCATCTCCAACAGGAATAATATTTGCTTTAAAAGCAGTTATATCTGCTGCTTGACTAATTGGATAGCAAGCAAAACCTACTGGAACTCCTGATCCTTCTTTATCATATTCTTTTTGTGATATTTCACTTTTTACAGTTGGATTTCTAAGAACTCTAGGTAATGTCACTAAATTCATATAATATGTAGTAAGTTCACTTAAAGCAGGTATTTGTGATTGAATACAAAAAGTTATCTTATTAGGATCAAGTCCAATTGCTAAATAATCTAGCATAACTTCAAGTACATTATCACGAACTTTTACTATGTTGCCTGAGTTATCAGTCAATGCCTGTGCATCAGCAATCATAACTATAAATTCAGAATAATCACCTTTATTTTGTAATTTTACTCTTTGCATTAAAGAACCGACATAATGTCCTATATGTAATTTCCCTGTTGGTCTATCTGCGGTTAATATAATATTTTTCATTTTAATCTCTCCTTTTAATTATTTTTATTTTTCAATTTAATAATTGTTACACCATCGACTAAATATATTTTACCTCCAAAAAAAATCTTATCCTACAAAAATAGGATAAGATTATAAACTTATTTTGCCACCTAATTTCATATACTATCATATATGACCTCTATTAACGGAAGGATACCCGTTTTCCCATACTTAAGTTCAAGGAAACTCTCATTAGTCCATTCATTATCATAAGTTATGAAATGTTCCACCAAACCATTTCTCTCTATAAAATCTTATTTGATAATTACTACTCTAATTCATAGATTTAAGTCATCTTCATAACAACAAGTAAATTATATCATATTTTTAATATTATTGCAAATTTATATGGTTATTCTTTCCAATAAATTATTTAAATTATCTTCTTCAATAATTCTATTAATGCTAAAACATTTATTACCCAAATCTTTAAATGAAGCACCACAATGATATAAAATACTTCTATCTATTATTATAAATCTATCATGAAAATTATTATTTATTATTATTTTAACATTTGAATATTCTTTCTTATATTTTAAATAATCTTCATTATTATATTTGTTTGTTATAACTATTACTTCCTTATTAGTTTTACTTAATATATCAAAAAGACTTTTGTCTACATAATTATCTATTATAATTATTTCACTTTTACTTCTATTAAATATATCTATCATTAACGAATAAGCATCATATATTTGTCCTTCAAAAAATATATGATTATTTTTTTCTCTAAAACTATTAAATGTTTCTTCTAAAATATCAATTCTTTTGGAATCTTTTATTACTAATTCATTTATATACTTCTGCTCTATCAAATTGTTAGAAATATACTTTCTCATTTCTACAAAAGCATCCATTATATTAATGCTTACTTGAACAGCCACTTTGCTTTTTAATATCGTAGAAAGCATTGCTACACCTTGTTCTGTAAACACTCTTGGTAAACTTCTACTCATATTGTTTATTTTTGCAGTCAAAAATTTTGACCGCAAAACATTTGCTTCTTCATTTGTTAATTTCCATGAATATCTTTCAGGAAACTTTTCAATATTATTTTTTACAGCTTGATTAATTTCTTTAGTACCATTCTTGCATTGATATAGTTTTGCAAGATCAGAGTCAAGCATTACCTGTTTTCCTCTAATTTCATATATCACGTTCTTTATATCTAATTTATCTTCTAACATATTAGTCCTCCTAATAATATAATTAGACATAAAAATTTAAAGTACTTCTTTTTTTATTCATTTTTAGAAACATTTAATATTATTCCAATACTAATCATACTAACTAAAAGAGATGAACCACCATAACTAATAAATGGTAGCGTTACCCCTGTTATTGGTACTAGTCCTACTACAACGCATAAGTTTAATAATGTTTGAAACATAAGCAAAAATGTAAAACCAAAGATTAAGTATTTAGCAAATAAATCTGTTTGATTTATTGCTTTTTTAATTAAGTTATAAAATAAAAATATAAATAAACCAATTATAACTAAAGCACCTATAAAGCCAAATTCTTCCGTGATAATTGAAAAAATAAAATCTGTTTGTGGCTCAGGTAGATAAAAATGTTTTTGTCTTGAGTTTAAAAAGCCAAAGCCTAATAATCCTCCTGGCCCAATTGCATATAAGCTTTGAATCATTTGGAATCCACTTCCTAAAGGATCAGACCATGGATTTAAAAATGAAGTTATTCTATCAAGTCTATAAGGAGCAACCATAATTAAAACAATTATTCCTACGATACCAATAATACCTAATTTTATAAATATTGATACATCTGTACCTGATACAAATATTATTCCTATGAGTGAGCAAACAATAACCATTCCACTACCAAAATCGGGTTCTAACATAATTAGTCCAAAAAAAGATATAATTACTAATAAAATTGGTAGCATGAATTTTATCGGATTCCTTTTATATTTATCATTATTGGATAAATATTTTGATGTAAAAATTATGAGTGCTATTTTTGAAAGTTCACTTGGTTGAAATCCAAATCCAAAAAGTCCAAACCAACTTCTACTTCCATTTCTAACACTTCCTATTCCAGGTATTAATACAATTATAAGCAATAAAAAGCAAATACCTAAAAAAGTATTTGCATATTTTTTGTAAATATTATAATCAATTTTTGAAAACATTTTTATTAATACGATTCCTACTAATAAAAATATTCCTTGTGATATAACATATTTATATGGTGTACCATATTTGAAATCTGACCATATATAACTACTGGAATATATCATTATTGTTCCAATTATAGATAAAGCAATTGTAGTTATAAAAATACATTTATTTATAGTATTTTTCATTAATCCCCCTTTTTATAAAATACTACATCCAAACACCATAATATATAGCTATCATTCCTAGCATAAATCCTATTATATAAAATAATTTAACTATATCAGTTTCTGCCCATCCTAACTTTTCAAAATGATGATGAATCGGTGCCATTAAAAAAACTTTTTTACCAAACTTTTTAATAGCTGTTAATTGGATAATTGATGACAATGCTTCAATTACAAACACACCACCTATGACTGCTAATGATAATTCATGCTTAGATAATATTGCAATAGCTGCCAAAGCAGATCCTAAAGCTAATGAACCAGTATCACCCATAAATACTTTAGCAGGATGTGTATTATATACAAGAAATCCAAGTAAGGCTCCTACTAATATAAAACAGAAAATTGCCATTTCTTGATTACCTGATACCCATGTTGTACCCCAACATATGATACCAAAACATAAAAATGCAATTAAGGATAATCCTCCAGCAAGTCCATCTAATCCATCTGTTAAATTAACAGCATTAGATGTTCCAACAAGTAAGAATAAAATGAAAATTCCATAAAACCATTTTAAGTCAACATTAATTCCAAGTGATGTTATTCTTAAATATGTATCTCCTCCACCTTGCATATATATATAGAAAAATATAAGAGCAATTAAAACTTGAATAATTAATTTTTGTGAGATTGAAAGCCCCTCATTATTTTTAGCTTTAATCTTCAAATAGTCATCAACAAATCCTAACGCACCATATGAAATAAATACAAATAATATAATTAATAAACTATGTGTTATTTCTAAACTACCCCTTAAATACAAAAATAACATTGTAATTAAAGTAGGAACAATAAATATAAGTCCTCCAATAGTTGGTGTCCCTTGCTTAGCTGAATGTCTAAAAGCAGTAAATATACTAATTGTTTGACCACACTTTAATTTTTTTAATAATGGAATTAGAAAATATCCAAATACCACTGCTACAAAAAATCCTAACATTAATCCTAATATACTTTTAGCAAGTATTAACATTAAAATCACTTCCTCTATATCAATTATACTTTATTTGTTATATTATGTGTAATTATTTTACTTATGTAATGTAAAGTTAAACATTCATAAAAAATATTTCTAATAATTTATTCTTATCAAGTCCATTAACTTTAACATCTATATCAATATTTGATAAATTAAATAATATATTAATAATTTCTTCATTTTTAAAATTATCTGAGTATCCAATCATTTTTTTCACTATGTATGGATTTACTCCAAGTCTCCTAGATATTTCAACCTCATTACTATTTTTAATTAAATTTTTAACTTGATAAAGTGTTCTAAATTGTTTGGCTAAAAAATCCATTATTACTATAGCATCAACACCACTTGATAAAATTATTTTATAACTATCAAACATAGAGCCAGTATTTCTTTCCATAACAGCATTTGATAATTTAAACATTTCTTTTTCATTATTAACGCTTACCACTTTATTAATAACTTCATCCGTTAAATTTTTATCTTCTCCAAGATATAATAATATTTTATTTACTTCATTTAATGTAATATCTACATTATTATCAGTTAAATTAAGAATAGTTTGAACTTGCTTATATGTAACATTAATATTATTATCTTTAAACAATTTAGTTACATATTCATGCAATTCTTTATAGTCCATTGTCTTAATTTCTATAACCTTGCACTTTTCCTTTAACACTTTAATTATATGCTTTCTATTATCTAAAATGTCATCTTTGCATTTTAAAACTAAAGCATTATCATTCATATTTTCTATATAATTAAGTAATAATGTCTCTTCTTTATCCTTTAAACCTTTAAAAGTAAAATTATTTACAATAATTAATTTTTTTTCATTAAATAAATCAATATAATTAATTTCATTTAATATATCTACTATTTCTGTATCATCATAATCATATTTAATAATGTTTTTAATATCTAATTTATTAATTAAATCATTTATTTTTTCTTTTAAAATATTAATTTCATTCCCTAAAAAAACATATATCATTATTTGTTTCCCTTAATAACAATGCTTCTACAACTAGAATCTAGTACAAAATCTAAAACATTATTAACTAATTTATTATTAACATACACTTGTTTACCAGAAAAAGATATTTTAAGTGCTTTTAATAATTCATATAAAGAAGTATATAATTTAACTTTAACAATAGTAGGTTCGTTATTACTATTTATTGTTACAATTGTATTGTCATACATATAATCTAAACATATTGCTTTATGAATGGCTAATATTTCTTCAATCCCATAAAAAGCACACTTATTATCCTTAAATTTTCTATTTGAATGAACTATACATATATTTAAAAAAGCATTTATATATTTTTCATAAGCATTTAGAGAATATAAATCATTTTTATCAATACAAATATAACAATTTTTCATATTAAAAACACTCATAAATTCATCTATAGCTTCTAATATTTCTTCATAAGATTCATGATTAATAACCATATCTTTTAAATCATACTTTTTATCATATAGTGAATTTACAACTAAAGTGGTTTTACTATTTACATTTCTATTTAACCCATATTTAGTTAAAGATTCAATAATTTCACTTTTCTTTAATTTACCTACATTCTTAAGAGGATTTAATTTTTCTTTTTTATCTATAAAATCATTTTCAATTACTAATGAATTAAATTTACCACCATTGTATTCCATTTCTTTAATTCCAACTATACTACCACTTACTGGACTATATAATTGTTTTCCATCACTTGTAGATCCAAGTGACATATTATGATAAACATTTTTACTTTTTTTAATTCTAAGTAATTCCATATTATCAAAAGGAACATATATAAAATTAGGTGATAAATATGTTATATATTCTTGTATTTTTTTTGCCATTCTTACACTTCCTACTAATAATTATATATTAAAAATGCATATTTTAAAAGACTAAATTATATGATAAAATATAAATGTATAATATGGAGGATTTATGAGTAAAAGTAAAAAAACAATCATAACTATTTTATTTATAATCACAATAATAGTAATAATACTAACGTTTATTGGTATAAACTATAATAAGAAAGAAAATGATAACAATGAAACAGAAGAAATAATTCCTAAAATAACAGAAGAATATACAACCGCAACACTACAAAATGTTAAAACTTATCCAAGTTCTCTTAATATAGATTATCAAAATAAAGATGAAGTTTATTATTACGATGATGACATTAAATATCTAGCATATAAAAATGGAATATTCTATGATAAGGAAAAACCAATAGAAGAAGATTATTCTGAAAAAATAGTTTTTAAATTATATACTTATAATTATGATCCAGAGAATGATGAACATTGTCTTACTGAAAATAAAACGAACACAAAAAATTGCTATAATTGGATTTATAGAATTTCTAATATGCAGGATTCAATAGATTATTTAGTTCTTAGAGAAACTAATGAAACTGGTGAAGATAGATTATTAACTTTATTAAATCCTAATACTGGTACTAAAATTGATTTAAAACAATTAGGAATTGAATATATAGAAAATTCAGATGAATTGGGTGAAATTAAAACATATGATTATGATTATTTAGGAGTATGTAGTTACTTTAGTAAATGTGGTCTTATATCATATGATGGAAAAATTATAATTGATTTTATATATGATTCAATAGATTACACAAATAAAAATATAATAGTTATAAGTAAAAATAGTAAATATGGAATAATAAATTATAAAAATGAAGTAAAAATTCCAATAGAATACGACGAATTATATTCATCAGGAAAATATATATTTGGAGTAAAAGACAATAAATTAAATGTATACAATAACAAATACACTCTTATTACTGATAATATATCTGTTACAAAAGATAAAGATACTGAACAATATAACTATTTTACTATTCCAGAAGACAACAAAGTATACTTAGAAAACGAAAATGAATTATATTTAATAGATGGTAAATTACAAAGAAAAATAACAACTACTGATACATTTAATTATATATATGATGAAAAAGATAATATTAAATATATTTATACAACAAATAAAGATAATAATAAATTAGAAATTAATTTTTATGATACTGATCTTTATGAATATTATAAATTAGAAAAAAATACAAAAGAAAATATAGATTACTATATTAATATAAGTAATATAGATAAAACTAACTACTATAACATTTCAATTTACTATGATTTAAAAGAATATAATGAAAATTATTATATAGACATGCTAAATTCAAAAGAAATAACAGAATATAAAGCATTAAATAAATATTTTAATAATGGATATAGTTTTGTACTTACTGATACTAAACTTGATATATATAAAGAAAAAGAATTAATAAATTCAATAAATGGAAATTATACTTATCTAAAAGATTATTACTTTATTAATAATAGTCTAAATAGTATTGAAGTATTAGAATTTAAAAAAGAATCACATGAATTATCTCAGTGATTCTTTTTTAATAATTAGAATTCAGATGTACTGACAACTATAACCAGGCGAACGCCGCTGCTAAAGTCACTCCAGAAGTTGCTGTAGTTCACACCGCCACCATACACGCTCCTAACGCCGCTCCGAATGCTAGCAGAGCCAAGCCAATAAGACCAATTACCTTTTATAGTACTTGATAAACTATTTGCTTCTTCATATGTTAATAGTCTTCCTGTTATATTATTTGGGGCCTTGTGCATATCCAGATGGATTTCCATATGTGTATGTTGGTGCTACACTTGACATGCTACTATTGTATACATATGGATATGGAGTTGAATAATCTCCACTTTTACCTGCTGCATTTGCTGAGTTTGCATATTCACTCTTTAATCCCGCTGTACCTGGACAATTAGTTGATCCTGAACCATTTGATACACAATTTGCATTATCCCAATATCCTTTCCCTGAAAATGCCACAACTCCTGTATAATCAGTACATCCCCTATAATATCCTTTTGCTGTTTCACTTTGTAATCCGTATCCAACGTCACTTGTTGTTAATGTTTTCGTAAATTCCCAATTACTTCCATTCTTGTTGTATACATCTCCAACTAGTAAATTATATTTTGCTAAGAGTACTGTATT
>CACYWH010000008.1 GCA_902778125.1 uncultured Erysipelotrichaceae bacterium
GCACATCTAGTTTAAAAACATATCAATATGAAGTTGTTATATGCCCAATGGTAGATACTAGTGCAAAAACATCTTTTAGATATTTTGCTCAAAATTGTTATAAATTATTACAAATACCATTATTAGATACTAGTAATGTTACTAATATGGCAAATGCTTTTAATGGTTGCTATTCTTTAACAACAATTCCTGCTTTAAATACTAGTAAAGTAACAAATGTTTCAAGTATGTTTAATAATTGCTATTGTTTAAGTGATGAAAGCCTTAATAATATATTAGCAATGTGTATAAATGCAACTTCTTATACTGGAACAAAAACACTTGCAAATATAGGCATAAGTTCAACATATTATTCAGTAGAAAAGATACAAGCACTATCAAATTATCAAGCATTTATAGACGCAGGTTGGACTATTGGTTATTAAGGAGGAAAATTAATATGTTAAAAGGAATAGATGTTTCAAGTCATAACGGTGATATTAATTGGGGTGCGGTTAAATCACAAATAGATTTTGCTATAATTAGACTTGGTTATGGAGATAATGTAGAAAGACAAGATGATAGTTATTTTATTAAAAATGTCAATGGGTGTATTGATAATGGAATACCTTTTGGAGTTTATATTTATAGCTATGCTTTAAATCTAGGTGGAAATGAAAGTATACAAAGTGAAATTGACCATACTAAAAGAATGTTATCTAAAATATCACAAAAACCTTTTTGTGTTTATATAGACATGGAAGATGATGGCACAATTAAATTAGGTAAAACAATGCTAACTAATTTTGCTTTAGAATTTTGTAAACAAATAGCACAAGCTGGATATAGAGCAGGTGTATATGCTAATGAAAATTGGTTTAGAAATTATTTGCAAGTATCTACAATAGCAAGTTATGGTTATTCAATTTGGTGTGCAAAATATAGTACTAATAAGCCAAATATAACTTCTAATTATGATATATGGCAATATACATCAGAAGGAAGATTAAATGGCATAAATACAGTGGTAGACATGAATAATATGATAAAAGATATTAGAAATGTTACACCACAACCAACACCTACTAATTTTCAAATAATTTATCAAACTTGGGATGATGTTAAAAACAAATGGCTTTCAAATGTAATAAATGACTCTGATTATGCTGGAATATATGGACATGATGTTTGTTGTGTATATGCAAATGCTAATATTGGCAATGTTTATTATAAAGTAAGTTATGTTAGTTATAAACAGGATGAAAATGGTAATTGGGTTTATTCAAAAAGTAAATGGCTTCCAGAAGTTAAAAACAGAAATGATTATGCTGGGCTATATAATAAGCCAATAGATGGCTTTATGATTAAATCAGATACTAAGCAATTGATGTATAGAGTACATTTAAGAAAACAAAAACGTTGGTTACCATGGGTAACTGGTTATAATACAAAAGATAGTAACAATGGCTATGCTGGTATAATAGGACAAGAAATAGACGCAATCCAAATTAAGTGAATAAAAACAGAAATAACTCTAAACAAATAAAGCAACAATTATTTTTACAATGTGGTAAGGTAGATATGTACAATATGAAAAAGTACAAAGGTTGTGTATTACAATTACACCACGATCCACCTTATCGCTTAACTCACCATACAATATATGAAGAAAGCTATTTATTGTCTGCAGATACTCACCTAGAGTTACATTACATAGAACAACACGATATAGAAGAATATAATAGACGCATGGATATTATAAGAGAAAACAAAAAGATATTAGAAAAGAAAAGGACTAGAGAATAATCTAATCCTTTTTTAAGTAGTCAATAATAAATTCTTTCATATATAATTCATAAGAATATTTGCTTATAAATATAGTTTCTGCTAATCTTTTATAATACAAGTCTAATTCCCTATCATTATGCACCGAAAATTTGCCTTGTGTGTGGTGATTTAGGCACAGAGGTATAATCATACCATACTTAATAGAAACGTGCCTGTATGCTCCATAAAACACCTCGTGGAGGGCTTCTTTTTTTCGACCGCAGATTATACAATGCTCCAAGTCATTAGTAATAATACTAAACCTAGATGAATCAGCTTTTTTGTGTCTAGTAGTTTGCTTTTTTAATTTATATATTTTCCTCTCTTTGTATTGTGCGTTTTTACAACTGAAACATTCTGATAATCTTATCTCTGTATTTAATAATTTACAAAATGGTTTT
This sequence comes from uncultured Erysipelotrichaceae bacterium, assembly GCA_902778125.1. Classification (GTDB taxonomy): domain Bacteria; phylum Bacillota_I; class Bacilli_A; order RF39; family UBA660; genus CAG-1000. Next base: position 2,208 of record CACYWH010000008.1, read on the forward strand.
CCTTTTCTTTTTTTCAGATTTATACAGTAATTATTCATTGTAAATCCTCCTTCAAAAATTACTCCAAAATTACTCCGAACTACCTAAAATGAGTGTAAAAATTAGAGTAAAATTATAAAAAAGGGTTGCAAAATCATTAAAAATACTATAAAATGTATCTTGTGATGTGAGGAGTTAAGTCCGCACTGGTCACCAATGAAGTTTAACAATCCTTTGTTTTACAAGGGTTGTTTTATTTTTACTCTAAAAATTACTCCGACTTTAGTTAAAAATTAAGGTATTTGTCTGATACCTGAGCTATTTCACTTTTTATTTGTGTATCTAAATGACCATATTGATCTACTGTAGTAGAATATTTGCTATGTCCTAATCTTTTGCTAATATGATATAATTCTTTTCCCTCAGACATCATTAAAGCAACGTATGTGTGTCTTAAATCGTATGGTCTTATTTTAGGTACTCCAGCTTTATTTATAAACTCATAAAAGTATTTTCTTAATGCTGAATCTGAGTATGGTTTTTTCAATTCATAATTATACAATATGAAGTCATTTTCTCCAACCTCGTATATTGTGTTTTTTTCTATGAAATTACGGTAGTTGTCTATTTCTTTGATAACTGTATCAGTTATCTCTAAATCTCTTTCAGATGGACTTGTTTTCATGTTTCCAAGGTAGTCTTTAGTATTAGGGTTATAATCTATAGAATGTCTTAATTGTATTGTCTTGTGGTTTCTGTTGATAGATGAGTATTTAATAGCTCTAGTTTCTCCTACACGATCACCTAAAGAAATCTCTATAAATGTAAATATCTTAATTCTATAAGCCCATAATCTATATTCTCTATCTAGTGTTTCATTTTCAATTGTTTCTTGTAATGTAAATAAGAATTGAGATAGATTATCTGGAGACCAAAACTTCATAATATTTTTTTCTACTTTGTATCTTTTTAAATAAGTTGCTGGTGATTTGTAAATATATTTGTTTTCCACCAACCAATTAAAAAAAGCTTTTAAATCTTTAATAAGAGTGTTTTTTTCTTTTAGTGTAGTATCTTCTTTTTCAATATATTGTCTTAAATCATCCTCGGTTATTTTAGTTATTGGTTTCTTGAACTTATTTTTAAAATGTTTAGTATATTCTTTTTCTTTTCTAACTAGGGTGTTGTATGCTAATCTTTTTATGTTTTGACAATCATTTACATATTTAAGCCACATTTCATCAAAAGTTTGTTTGTTACTAATCTCAACTTTCTTTTTCTCTTTAACATTAGGATTTATTGCTATTGATTTAGCAACTTCTATATCAAATATTTTATTGCCTAATCTATCTCTTGAAATAGTTGTCTTAGGTTGTTTTATCTGAATAAGATAGTTTTTATTTTTCTTGTGCCTATAAATATTTTGATACCTAGTTTTTTCATATATGTTTAAATTCATATTAACCTCCTTTACAAATATTTTTAATTGTAGTAAAATTAAAGTACACAAAAACGATATTACTCAACTCATATTTTTGTGTATGACTAGATTGCCGTCTAGTCTTTTTATTTCAAACCTAAAGATTTAGCAATAATGCTATTTCTTTTTCTTTTTCTACCACTTTTAGTCATTGGTATACCAGTAGCTTTTGATATTTTAGTTTTAGCATTAGATATACCTAATACTCTTTTCATTGAAAAACCTGTTTTTAACATAATTATTCCCCTCTATTTATTTAAAAATTGTATATAAGTATTATAGATTAAACTTCCTTTTTTTACTGTTTGTGTGTCTTGTGTACCATCATTATATTTTACTAAAAATGTTATCATTGATTTATTTTTGTTTTTACCGCTTAACCCCCCTGCTAATGCACCAACACCACCAAACAATGCACCGCCAACTGCTCCTCTAATAAATGAGCTGCTAGCACTTTTTCTACTATCTGTATAACTATCTAATATTTCAGTTGATACAATTTTTCTGTTAAAAATACTCATATATCCTCCTTTATAATTTAGTTCTTTTTTCTCTTGCTATTCCTATTATTCTAATAGGTAAATTTGCTATATCATCATTACTATACATCATCATTTCATATCTTGCTGTATTGTATGGAACAAGTGTGATTCCACTATCACTCAATAAAACCTTTTTAAATGTTGCATCATCCCCATTTACCATAACCGCACAATCTTTTCCGTTATACGTTTCTTTATCTTCATTCTGCTCGAATATTACTATGTCTCCTTCTTGATATTTAGGAAACATACTATCTCCACTAATTTTCAAACCATAAAATTTTTTACCACCAGCAGTCCATTTTTTAGGTATTTCAACATATTCTAATATTTCTTGTTGAGCTTCTATTGGTATTCCTGCTTTAATTGTTCCTAATACTGGTATTTGGATCGTGTCATCTGATATATCTATTAATTCACCATTATCAAAGGTAGTGGGTGGAAAAAAGTCATTTATAGATACATTAAAATATTCAGCTAAATCGAACAAAATATCATTTCCTGTTTTTCGCTGACCTAATTCATATCTTGAGATGGTCTGTGATGTTGTATTTAAAAATTCAGCTAGTTCTTCTTGGCCAATGTTTTTTCTGGTTCTAAATTCTTTTATTTTAGAACCAATATATTTATTTACATCCATATTTCCTCCTTTCCCCTTAATTATAACATATTTTCACCAAAACGGAACAAAAAAGTTAAAAAAATGAAATTTTGGTATTGACTATTCACCAAAATGGTGATACAATGAATATGTCATTAGGAAAGAGGTGATAAAAAATGCAAGAAAAATTAATTATTTTGAGAAAGAAAAACAAGATTAATCAAGAGACATTAGCAAAATTAATTAATGTTACACCTAAGCAATATGGCTTAAAAGAAAGAGGTGATGCAATTTTTAATGGTGATGAGATGTTTTTAATAGCAGAGTATTTCGGTATGAAAATTGATGATATTTTTTTACCTAGCAATCACCAAAATGGTGAGTTAAATATTTCGCTTGGTTAGGAGGTTTAAATGGAAAAGTTTTATTACAATTACAAGGATGTTATTGATATAACAGGATGTAGTCAATCTCTAGCATATAGCATTATACGAAAGCTAAGAGAAAGTTTTAAAGAAAAATACCCTGAAGCAATTACGATCCAGGGTAAGATACCAAAATGGTATTTTGAAGAAATAATGAAAGTCAAAAGAGTAGAAAGGAATGATTAAAAATGAAGATTAAATGGGGAAATGTGATATTACTAGCAATATTTATGTTAAATGTTTTGAACTTAGGATATGTATTTATAACACTATGTACTAGCTTAGCAAGTCTAACTTGGTATGGAGTAGTTGAAACTATCTTATCACTCTTTGTAGCTAGTTTTATAGGTGAATACTTAAATGAAGAAATGCAATAAAAAAGATTTATCAGTTTGTGCGAACCAATAAATCAAATGCAAATCAAAACAATTTACTCTTAAAGTATAACATAAGAGTAACTAAATTGCAAGGGTAATGGTTGAGTAGAAAGGCAAATGATGAACGAAATAAAGAGTTTTACTTTTTACAAGAATTACTATGACTTATTAGATAATTTGCCTGTAGAAGATAAAAGATTAATGTTAGAGGTAATAGTTGATTACATTTTTCGAGATGTCGAACCCATAGGTTTAGTAAAAATGAATCTAGCTATTTGGAACAATATTAAAATGCCATTAGATACAAGTAAGAAAAACTCATTAAGAAGTTTAGGAAATGGTGCTCCAGTTGGTAATAAAAATGCTTCAAAAAAACAAACCAAAAACAAACCAAAAACAAACCAAATGGATAACCAAAAACAAACAAATAATATTTCTAATTTCTATTTTCTAATTTCTAATAATAATTTTCTAAAAGATAGGGGATTATTAAGGGGGAAGATAGAAGAATGGCTAAAATACAAATGGGAAAGAAAAGAATATTACAAGGAGACAGGATTTAAAACTCTACTTGCACGAATAGAAAGTGCCACGAGCCAATATGGGGTAGAAGAAATCGTAGGTCTTATTGATGAATGTATGGCAAATAATTACAAGGGAATTATCTTTGAAAAGCTAAAGGGGAAAAAGGTTGAAAAAGTGCCTGATTGGTTTAATCAAACCACAAGTGCAGAAATTGCAACAGTGGAAGAACAGAAAGAAATGGAAAATTTATTAAGTAAATATCGAGGAGAATAATTATGGAATTTAGTTATGAAAATATACGATTAGGGGATTTGGATATTGAATTTAATTATATAAACTTTGAAATTGTGTGTGATGGAGATAGCCAAACTATTAAATGTGGGATGATAGAAGATGAAGAGATTAACACAGAAAGATAGAATACTACTTTGGATTGCAGACAATGGAAGTATCACAAGTTGGGACGCATACAAAGAATTGGGTATAACTCAACTTGCTACAAGGATATTTGAATTAAAAGACTTAGGCTATAAATTTTCAAAAGAAAGAATTATTAGCAAAAATAGATATGGTTATCCAACACATTATGACATTTATAGATTGGAGGATTAAGAAATGAATTTAAACGAAACGATAATAAAAATAAGAGTTGAATTACAAAACTCTAAAATAAAAAAGAGTGGTAAAAATAGATTTGCTGGATTTGAATATTATGAGCTAGCAGATTTCTTACCAAAATTAAACGAATTAATGTTAAAAGAAAAAGTCAATGATAGATTTACTATTAAAGACGGATTAGCAATGCTAGAACTAATCAAAGGTGAGGAAAGACAAGAATACACAATACCATTTCAAATCTTTCCAACACCTTTAAATAAAAATGGTAGTCCTAGTATGCAAGATATACAATACTTAGGAGCATTAAACACGTACTACAAAAGATACTTATACTTAAATGCTTTTGGAATTACTGACGGTGAAGTAATAGATAGTATGGATAGTGCTAATTTACAAAAAGGTGTAACATTTAAGTCTAACACAAAAGACCAGGAGAAAGAAATACTTACTCTTATGTCTAAAATGAAAGAGTTAGTTATTGATACTAATTCAGACTTTGAAGAAATATATAAATACTACAAAGTAGAAGATGGCTCAAGCATGACATTAAATCAACTAGAAGATTGTGTTAAAAATCTAGAACAAAAGAAAAAGAAAATAGAAATGTTAAGAGAAAGTGGGCAGGTGATTGAATAATGAATCCGTTTGAAGTAGAAGTAAAACCTCAAGACAAATTAGAGTTAATAATCAACCAAGTAGAACAATTAGAACTTGAAATCAAAGAAAAGAAAAAGATAGAAGATAAGCTAAAAGAAATTAAACAGTCATTAGTTGATGAAATAGAAAAAAGAGAATTGCTTAATTTCAACTGGACTACACCTAACAGCACAAAATTTACTTATGTACGTGCAACTGAACCTAAAGAAGAAACTAAAAAAGAATTTTGTGTAGGACTATTCCAACAAGATCATCCAGATTTATACGAAGAATATTGTAAAGAATTTACGGATGTAAAAAGTGGTAGAAAGAGTTATGTAAGAGTAACACTACCAAAGGAGTAATTATGGATACTACAGAATATTATGGTGGAACTTATCCTGATGAACCTTTATACAAAGAAGAATTAGATTATGAAACAAGATTTGATATGGAAATGGAATATGCAGATATAATGAACGAACAATATAGAATGGAGGATTAAAAATGAAAATTATTTTAGGAATACTAGCATGGCTTGGGTTATTAGCTATTGCTATGATAATACTGGTTGTCTTTTGTGCAGTAATAATAAGCTCAATTAGTGGTGGTGACGATAAAGATGTTTAATAATGTAATGCTAATAGGAAGAATAACGAAAGATATAGAGTTAAGATACACTCAATCAAATAAGGCTTGTGCTAGTTTTAGTATAGCAGTAAATAGACCATATAAAAATGGTGAAGAAAGACAAGCTGACTTTATAAACATAGTAGCTTGGGGAAACCTAGCCGAAAACTTAAATAAATACACTTCTAAGGGGAGCTTAGTAGGAGTTGAGGGAAGATTACAAACTAGAACTTATGAGGCTACAGACGGCAAAAAAAGAGCAATTACAGAGGTGTTAGCAAGTAAAATTCAATTCTTAGATAAGAAAGAAGAAAAAAGCGACAATTCTCAAATAATAGTATGTAAAGAAAATGATCCATTTAAAGATATGGGCGAAAAAATAGAGAATGATTTACCAACAGAAGAGACTTTACCATGGTAGAGGCAACAGGAAAACCATTAGAGCTAATAAATTGGTTATATAGTCAAGACAAAGACAAAACATATGAGATTAAAGAACATAAGGAAATTAGAGGATTACAAGCAAATAAGTATTTCCATTCACTAATCAACCAGTTAGCACGATTCAACAGAAGTAGTGGTCATGCTATTAGTGATGAAGAAATGAAAAGAGAAATAAATACAACATATGGAACACTTGCAAAAGGGGGAGATGGTCAAATATTAGGTGCTAAAGTACCTAAAGGAACAGATATGTATAGCTTTTATCCATATGCAAAATGGTATAAGAGTGAAGATAACTGTGATTGCTATTTGTTTTATAAAAGAACACATGAATTAGATAGTAAAGAGTTTTATCAACTTATCAAGGGGTTAGAGGCTGAATGTAGAAATGTAGGCATAAAAACTTTAGACGATATAGAGTTTGAAGAAATGATGAAAACCTATGATGAGGAGAAAAATGGAAAAAGAAAAGGAAAAAGAGTTTGAATTTTTAATGGCTTTTAAAAAGTATAGAAACTTAAAAAGAAGAGTTAAAGCAACGAATAAAGATAACAGAGATTTAAGAAAAGCTATTGAAGAACAATTTAAAGAAAACGAAAAATTAAAAAATAGATTAAAAAAAGCAAATGCAAAAATAAGAGATTTAAAAAAAGAGGTGAGAAGTTATGAGCAATAGATTTATAATGGATTCTAAATTATTTAGAGAACAAATAGATAATAGTAAACATTGTGAATATTGTGGTCATACTCTTACCTTTTATTTTTTTGAAAATGATAGAAAATGTTGCAAGTTTTGTGGAAGATACAACTATAGAAATGATTTCATAAAATTTAAGTACAAATTGAAAGAAAAGGGGTTGAAGATTGAAAAATGCGAAAGTTAATATGGATATTAGTTGGTATGATTGTAGGAAGTTATATATTTAGTGTTTATTTGATAATAGAAATAAAAGCGGTTAAGAAAGAAAACATACAACTTAGGGATGACAATAATTACCTAACATGGCAATTAAATGAAGTACCAACGATAATAGAAAGTTATAAAGAAGAGATATGCAGATGAAAACAATATATGCAATGTATCGTGGGGATAATTTTATAGATTTAGGAACATTAGATGAATTAGCAACTAATGTATATGAAATGCCAGAAGATTAGATTTATTTAAGGAGATGATAAGGTGAGTGCTAAAGAGATGTTTGAGAAGTTAGGATATGAATATAGTAAAGTGGGAGAAAAAATATATTATGAAGAACCTAATCCCTATGAATTAGGTGGACATAGCCCTTATATAGTTTTTTATACAGTTAATCAACATTGGGATACTAATATAGTAGGAATTGAAAAGAAAAAAGATTTATTACAAGCCATAAATAAACAAGTAGAAGAATTGGGGTGGAATAATGAAAAATAAAGAGATAGAAGAATTATTAAAAAATTGTAAAATTTGGGTTAAAACTGATGACATCGATTATACTAGATGGTTTGGATTATATGAATTAAGTTTATTATTATCATACATAGAACAACTACAAAATAATAGAGATAAAGCAATTGAATATATAAATAAAAATATAGCAATATATCATAAACAATTACCACTAATTGCAATAGATTATGAAGAAGTTATAAATATATTAAAAGGTGGTAGTGATGAATAAAGGAATTGGAATAAGAACTGCTGATATATATTTAAGATTTCCTGAAATAATGGAAGAAGAAGCAGATGACTTAGCAGAATTTTTAGAAGATGAAAAAATATTATATGAAGGTGCAACAGATGTCTTTATAGATTTACAAAAAAAAGCAGAACTAGGAGAACACTACAAACATTTATATAGTGAAGTAAAGAAACAAAAAGATGAAATATTTAAATATATAAAATCTTTTGAATATTATATTCCAGAAGATCATAAAAATGAGCTGTTAAGAATGTTAGGTGAAACAGAATGAATAAAGAAATAAATTATTTAAAAGAACATTTATATGAAATATATAAATATAAAGCAAGTCAAAAAGATCTAACATACGATATGAATTTAGAATTATTATTAAGAACTTGTAAAGCATTAGAATTTATACAAAAAGAAAACCAACAATTAAAGAAACAAAAAGATGATGTTGTTGAGTGTTGTAAAAATAGTATCAAAAGCATAAATGAAAAATTAGAAAACAATAAAGAACCATTTGAAGTTGTTGATGGTAAGATAATATATCTTAATGATTATCAAGTTGTAAGATTAAAAGCAATTAGAATGAAATGTAAGGAAATATTAAGAATGTTAGGTGAAATAGATGAGTAGAGTACATTTAGGTATGAAAAGACCAATAAGGCAATTTGAAAGAAACTATAATAAATTGTTAGATTTAATTTATGAAATAGAAGAAAGACCACCGACAAATGAAAAGGAAAAGCAAGATTATATTGATTATTTAAAATTAGAATTTAATTATACTTTAATTCAATTAAATAATATAAAAAATACACAAATTGAATTATTAAATAGAGGTGAAATAGATGTTGAAGATTAAAGATGTTATTGACAAATTGCAAGAATTAAATGAAGAAGAATACACAATTGAAATGGAAGTAGAGCCAATAGTTAATTGTTATGAACAATTAAATGGTGATGGGTTAGAAACAATTAAGTATAGATATAATATTATTTTAGAAAGTAAAGAAAAATCAAGAAGATACAAAAATAAAAATGGAATTAAAGAGTATATGGATAGGCAGGTGAAATAGATGATGAATGATGAAGAGTTAATCGAAAGAATAATAAACTTAAATTATAGAGAATTTGGAGCAGAAGTAGGAAATGATTTAAAAAGAATAATTATAAAAAAAGAGCAAGAAATAAATCAATTACAATCCAACTGGAATAGTTTAAGAGAGTGGTTAGAAAAAGAAATAGACTTTCAAAGCAAAATAGGAAGAACAATTATAAATGGAATGACTTTTATAGGACAAAATGAAAGCGTATATAAAGGTGTATTAAATAAAATGAACGAATTAGAAGGGAGAGATAAAGATGAATTTTAAAATATTAAAAGATGGGCAAAAAATAGATTGGTTATATGGTGGGGAAGAATACAAAATAACTAAAAAAGAAATAGAAGCATTGTTAAAAGGAAAAAAACTATATGGAACTGTTAATGATGAATATGCTTTTACAATTAAATTAGAAGGAGTAGATAATGAAAATAATTGATTTATTAAATAAAATAGCAAATGGTGAAGAAGTACCTGAAATAATTAAATATAATAATTTTATTTATAAATACAATAAAGATATATGTGATTACGATGGTGATGATTTATATTTATTTGATAACACTGATAAATTAAATGAAGAAGTAGAAATAATAGAAGAAGATAAGAAAATAGAAAAAATAAAAGATATATTACATATTGATGATTTAATACCACCAGTAGATGAAAATATGTATAAAATATGGCAACAAACAATTAAAAATCATAATAAAATCAATGAAATAATAGATTATTTAATGGAGAATAAACAATGAAATACCAAGTATTAGGACATAAACGAAGATTACAAAATACAGACAAGCCTTATGATGTAATATGTGAATTTGAAAGTTTAATTCAATTATATGCAATGATGGATAAAGTAGACAGAAGAAAATATGATGGCGTATTAGTTATTGATACTTACACTAATGAATTGGTAGCTAGTAGGGAATTAGAAAAACCACTAGCAAAAAAGAAAAGGAGGGGATAAGGCAATGAAAAAAGACTGTTTTGCATTTGTATCTAAATATAAATGTAATGCTCTTATTTCTATAGATTGTAAAAATTGTCGATTCTACAAAACAAAAGAACAATTTAAAAAGGAGAAAGAGAATGAAAAAATACGAAATAGTGAAAAACGGATTAGATAATTATACACTTAAATACAAAGACAAGTCATTTGATTTTAATACTGATATATCTTTAAAAGCGAAAATGCAAGGTGTATACAAAACAGCTAGATTAAAAATGTTAAAAGATTTATCTAGTGAGGGGATATCGTTAAAAAAATATACTATAGAAGAAAAAAAAGATGGAAAAACTTATTATGACAATACTAATAAAAAAGAGCTAGAACAGGCTTATATTGATGAAGAAACGGCTAATATGTTTAATGGAATATGTATGGATAATTTTGGAATGGACTTAACTGATTTGATTACAGACATAGGATTGGAAGATAATGAAATTGAAGTTTTTTCAAAAGAGTTAGCTCAGGCATTAAACGGAAACTTTCCCAGTAAGTGAGACAAGCCATAGGGGAAGTAGTAAAACAATAGTATGTTTTGCTTATGATGAAGATTTATACCAAATGTATGACTTCTATTGTGCTAGATATGAAAATATTAGTTTTAATGAGTTTATGAAGTTAGGATATGAAGAGTTTAATATTAAGTTAAGAAGTATACCTGAGACAGAACCATTACACACGATCATAAAATCTAGAACGATAAATATAGGCAAAATAAAAGACAAAGAAGAAAGAAAGTATTGGAGAGAATTAAAAAGAGCCAATGCTATTCCTGATATATATAAATCAAATGAAGAAATAGATAAAGAAATGAAGCAAACATTAAAAAGTATAGGAGGATTAAGTTGAGAGAATTATTAAAAGAAAACTGTAAATACAAATTATATCTTTTAGAATTGCTTGAATTGTTTGAAAATCTAAAAATAGAAGATAAAAATTACAAAAAATTTTATATACAATTGATAAAAGGAATTAAAGAACTTTTGAATATAAAAGATGAAAAAAACATTGAAAAACTAAAAGATTTGTTGGAAGGAGAAAGTAATGAAAAATAATATTAGATATGAATTAGACTTAGAAAAGTTTATGAAAGATGTAACAATAGAGAATAAGAACTTTTCAAAATATGAAGATATAAAAGGGAATATGTTTTTACTTAATACAGTTCAATTACTAACTAGAGTGGATTACATAGAACTTTCTACTGAAAAAGTTGGAGAATATGGAGCTAGCGATTATGAAAAAGCATTATTTAATGAATCAATAAACAAACTAGATTATAACACTAAAGAAATAAAGAAAGTAATTCCAAAGAGTGATATAACAGGTAAAGAAGAAGATAGATTTACTTTAACTGATAAAAAAGAAAAAGTAGCTCAGATATGGCAAGTATCTAATAACTATGGTTCATTTAAAAGTTTTATTTTTAAAACAGAAGCATTAAAATTTGCAAACAACATAAACGAAACAGTTAAAAGTTATTTAGATAAAGAATAACAAAAGGGAGAAAATGGGAACAGGGATAGACACATATGAAACTGTTGGATGGGTTGGTTAGTGTCTATAAGGAGGTTTTATGTTTAGCATAATAATACCTAACTATAATAGTGAGAAATGGATAGCTAAATTATTAGAAAGCATATTAAATCAAACATATAAAGATTATGAAATAATAATAGTTGATGATATATCTACAGATAATTCAATAGAGTTAGCTAAAAATATAATTGGAAATAAAAGACCATGTAAAATAATTCAATTAAAAGAAAAAAGATACAATGGTGGAACTAGAAATGTAGGAGTATCAGAATCTATAGGAAAATATATATTATTTGTAGATTGTGATGATTGGTTTTGCAATAAAGATTGTTTAAAAAGAATAGCAGATATTATAAATCAAACTCATGCAGATATTATTAGATTACCATATAAAGCATACATACATAATACTTTAGCAACAGTAAGAATAAGAGAAAAAAACTTAGAGACTTTTGCTAAAAGTGTATTTGTTGCTCCATGGACTAAATGTGTTAAAAGAGAATTGTTTATACCATTTCCTGAAAACACATTATTAGAGGATGTAGTACAACATATAGCTCAATTAGATGTATGTAAAACCTTTGAAAATTGTCCTGTACCTATAATGGTATGGAACAGAGATAATCAAGAAGCTATTTCAAGTGATACTGCTAAATATACAAAAGATAGTAAAAGATATTCTAGTGTATATAGAAACATGGCTGACTTAATAGATTTAAAATGTAATCATAGCTATTGTGAAGAAAGAAAACAAGAAAGAATAAAAGCCTATGAAGATATTATCCAAAGAGGAGAAATCTTAAACTTAATTAATGGGGGTAGCTCACAATGAAAAATGTATTCTATATGAAGAAAATAAGTAAAATTGGTGGAGTAGAATCATTTTTATATTACTTATCAAAGATATATAAAGACTTTGTAGTATATTACAAAGAAGCTGATGGTAAGCAAATAGAAAGACTAGCTAAAAATGTAGAAGTACACAAATACACTAAACCAATTAAATGTGATAGATTTTTTTGTAGCTATTCTTACGATATAGAAGTAGAAGCTAAAGAATATTATCACATAATACATTATGACGCTATGAATGTAGGCTTTATACCAATGACAAATGCTGGTTTTAAATACATAGGAGTATCAAAAATAGCTTGTAAAAGTTTCCTAGAGAAAACAGGCAACAAATGTGAGTTAATATATAATCCTGTATCTATACCTAATCCTAGAGTAAAGAAACTAACAGATAAAATACATCTTATTTCAACAACTAGATTATCAAAAGAAAAAGGTGGAGATAGAATAAACAAATTAGCTGAATTGTTAGATAAAGCTGGAGTAGACTATGATTGGACTATATACACAAACAAGATAAACTATGATTTCAAAAGCAAGAACATCACAACTAAGGAACAACAACTAGATTTAACCAAAGAAATAAAAAAGTCGACATATTTGGTGCAATTAAGTTCATGTGAAAGTTTTGGCTTATCAGTATGTGAAAGTTTAATTTTAGGTACACCAGTAATAGTAACAGATTTAGAAGCATTTAAAGAAATAGGATGTAAGCATGGAGAAAATGCTATTATATGTGATTTAGATATGAAAAATGTAGATATAGAGATGATTAAAAAAGGATTACTTAAATTTAAGTATAAAGCTCCTAGATCAAATTGGGATAAATACTTAACTACTGAATCGGATTATGACCCTAAAGATTTAGTAAAAGTAAGAACTAAAAAAAGAATATGGGATTTAGAGACTGATATGCACTATTTATCAAATCAAAAAATAGTATTATCAAAACAAAGAGCAAGTTATTTTGAGGCATTAGATTATGTAGAGGTATTAAATGAGTAAGGAACTTGAAGAATTATTTGAAGCAATAACAAACAAAAGAAAAAAATTTTTTGAAAAATATTTAAAAATGCCAAATGCAATTGAAATAAATGCAGAAATGTTTACAATTTTATATAATTATTATCTACCGAATGATTATATTTTAGAAAAACTGCAAAAAGAAAGACCACAAATATATGAAATGGATGTATATTTAAGTTTATTAGTAGAAAATAACGAAGATATAAATTGTTATTATATAGAAGGAGTTGATAAATAATGCCATTTAAAAGTGAAGCACAAAGAAAATGGGCACATACAAAAGAAGGAACTAGAGCATTAGGCGGTAAAAAAGCGGTAGCAGAATGGGAAAAAGCAACAGGAGATAGAAAGTTACCTAAATATGCTAAAAAGAAAGGTAAATAATGAAAATAAGTGATATAAGAAATCTAAATGACAAAGACTTAAATACATTGCTAATAAATATATCAAATAATAATGGTAGAGTATGTTGTAAATGTGGAAACATAGTTTATAAGAATGATAGAATAACAATAATGAAAAATGAAGGTGTGACAACTAAAAAACTATGTTGTATATGTAAAAACTGTTATAGTGAGTTACTTGATTATTTAGGAGTAAATGACTGTGAATCAAAAATATAGAACATTAACTACCTATAATTTAGATAAGATTAAACTTAGTACAGACAAAGATTTTGATATGCCTGTTATACAGAATGATTATTTTGTTCCAATAGACTTAATAAGTTTTAATTATGCAATAAAGAATAAATCTAAGTGTGTAGCTATCCATTTTTACATTGATGATTATCAATTTGAGAGATTGTGGAATCACCCTGAAAAGTATGTAGATATTTTTAAAAAATATGGTTGTATATTAAGTCCTGATTTTAGTCTTTATTTAGATATGCCCTTACCAATGAAAATATGGAATACATATCGAAGTAGATTTTTAGGACAATATTATCAAAAACAAGGGATAAAAGTAATACCAACTATATCATGGGCTGATAGTGATACATATAGTTTTTGCTTTAAGGGAATACCAAAAGGAAGTATAGTAAGTATATCTACAGTAGGAGTTAGAAAAAATAAAAAGGCAACAGAATTGTGGAAAAAGGGAGTTGATGAAATGATAAAACAAATTAATCCATCTATAATATTAGTTTATGGTTCTAAAATAGATTATGATTTTAAAAGTATAAATGTTAGGTATTATAAAAATCATAATGTTGAGAAAATTAACAAAATAGAAAAAAAGGATAAAATATGTTAGAATTGAATATACAATTATTTGGTGGAAGAGGAGCAAATTTTTCTATCAAAAGGAATGTTTCTGTAAAATATGGACGTAATTCTAATATAATTATTCCAAAAGGAACTCAAATGAGAAATGTAATAGTTATAGCTGGTGCTGGTTCTAAAAGAAAAATTGATGTAATCAATAGTTTAACAAAGAAATATAATGGTTCTTCTAAAAATTGGAGTAAAAGAGTAGCAATTGCAAAAATAAATGGCAGAAAAGCAGAAGTTCATTATTATCAAAATAAAAAAGATAATATTGGGAGAGTAGAATATAAAATTAAGAGGTGGTTAGAATGAAAATAAAGGTTTATCAAAGTAAAGAAGATAAATATGTTGAAATGGAAGTAATAGCAAAATATAAGTATGTTGGTGAAACTGATGAATTAGCATTTATAAATGGTAAAATATATAATTGTGTTGCTTATGATGAATTAAATAATATGGCTAGGATAGTAGATGAAACAGGAGAAGATTACATATATCCTTTAGATAATTTTATATTAATAAAAGAATAGGGTGTGGTAAGGTGGCTAAGGGTAAAAAAACAGACAATGAAACAGTATATAAAATTATGTGTTTATATGCCGTTCATAACAATTATAGTGAAGTTGGTAGAATACTTAATGTTCCTAGAAAGACGGTTGAAAAATTGGTAAAGGAACATATTAACGATAAAGAATTTGCTGAAATATGCCAACAAAAAAAAGAAGAATTTGTTGAAGTAGCTGACAGAATAATTAGTAAAGGAACTGAACTAATAGAAAGAAGATTAGATACTGCATTAAATAATCAAGATGAACTGGAGGATATAATATTTGAAATATGGAATACAGATAAAGAAGAATTAAACGAGACACAAAAGAAGTCTCTAGTACAAAAGATATCTAAACTACAAATAAATGGATTAAGCGAGATAACAACATCTATTGGGATAATGTATGATAAGAAAAGAATTGCTGAAACAGGTATAGTAGATCCAGAAACACCTAATATTAACATAAACATAGTAGACAACTCTAATTTAGAAAAGGTAATGTATGAAGATAACAAAACAGAATAAATACCATAATAAAAAAGCATTTGTGGGAAATATATTATTTGACTCTAAAAAAGAATGTGATTATTTCTATAGGTTAAAATTGATGGAACAAGTAGGAATGATAAAAGATATAAAAAGGCAAGTACCATTTGAATTAGTACCTACATATAAAATAAATGGTAAAACCATAAGAAAAATGCAATATAGAGCAGACTTTACTTATATAACTACAGAAGATAATAAACTTCATGTAGTAGATGTAAAAGGATATAGAACGGAAGTATATAAGTTAAAAAAGAAATTGTTTGAATATAAGTACAACATGGAGATAGAAGAAATATGAAACAAATTAACTTTGATAAATTAAATGAAAGAAATGAATATTCTTTAACAAACTTTATAGGAGGATTAGAAATGGAATTTATAAAAAAGGGTAATAACTATTTGATTAAAAATAGTAATGGTAGAATAGTATCTGAAAAAGAAAAATTACAACTAGAAAAACATGAACTAATACTTGATGACATAAAGTCTAATAATTGCCAAGGTAAGACAACTAAGAAGATTAGCAAGCTAGATAAGAAGATAAAAGAACTTGATACTGTCGAAGAAACAGATAAAACTGTTTAACGACATAATAAGTCCAAATGTAAATAACATAAGTGTACTTGGTTCTACACAAAGTGGCAAGACTTATGACATTTGTGGAGCATTGATACAATATGCTAATAGATTAAATCAATACGAAAAAGAACAAAGAAAAAAAGAGAGGTATATACCCAGGGAATATAATGGAGCTATTATAGGATGGACTACTGATACGGTTAAGTCTAACATAGTAGACAATTTAGAGAATATATTAAAAAAAGAATATCATTTCACTAACGGAAAAGAATATGTACTAAAGTTTGGTCAACAAGACAAATACCTAGAGATATACAACATGAGATTTTACTTCTTTGGT
Organism: uncultured Erysipelotrichaceae bacterium; assembly: GCA_902778125.1. Classification (GTDB taxonomy): domain Bacteria; phylum Bacillota_I; class Bacilli_A; order RF39; family UBA660; genus CAG-1000. The sequence goes on from CACYWH010000008.1 coordinate 18,956, forward strand.
TTTAATAACAAGTTATCATTCAATAGAATATTAGGTAAACCTTTAATATTTGTATGGGTAGATGAAGCAGCAAGAATATACGAAGGTCAACTAATGGAATCATTTGACGAGATACCTGGTAGACAAATGAGTTATGCAGGACATCCTTATTACAAAAGAATAGATAGCTTTAATGTTGAGGGGAACGAAAATCATCCATACAAGCTAAGATATATAGACACAACTGATTGGGTTAAATATGTATTTTATCCTTTTGATAATCCTGTGCTAGATACAGAAGAAAAAATAAGAGAAGCAGTAAATGCTTTCCCACCAGGCTCATTAAGAGAGCAAAAAGTCTTTAATAAATGGGTAATTGCAGAAGGTAGGGTATTTACTCAAATAAACAAATTAGATAGTCTAGACGGCTTTATAATTAGGGAAATAGGTATAGGTTGTGATTATGGTTCAGTAAATCCGACAACATTTGTACCTATAGCCTTGTGTTATCATCAAGAAAGTAGAAAATGGGTAATAGTAAGACTAGAAATATATTATCATGATCCTGCAGTAGAGGGGGATACACCGACAACTGAATACTACTCTTTTCAATTTAGAATGTTTCTAGCTTACTTAAAAGATAAATATCCTAATATACCTATAACAGAGTTTGTAATAGATAGTGAAGCTGCTCACTTTGATAATAGACTAACAGTAGACAAAATACCTCATAGCATATCCAAAAAAGGTGCTGGTTCAGTAGATAGAGACAATCAATATATGCAATCACTATTCTATAAAGGCTATTTATATGTACTAGAAAAGCCAAGTATAAGATATTTTACTAATGACGGACACTATCAGGAAAGTGTTAAGGATGAGGGTTTAATTGAATTAGAAGGCTATAGATATGATAAGTTAAGGAGTGAAAAAGAGGGAACTAACTGCTATGTTAAGGATAGAGACCACTCAAGAGATGGACTAGCCTATATCCTAGCTTTATTTAAAGAAACAGGAAGAAGTCCAGTAGTATAATGAATAGAATAAAAATGATTTTAAATTTATTATTAGGTAAAGAAATTGTTATATATAACACATGGACTAAAAAAATTGTAATGATAATCGGTGGCAATGAAGAAATAATTACTAAAAGATATGATTACGATTTTATATACAATGATGACAAATGTATATATGGCAATGAAGATACTGGAGAAATATTCTTTAAAAATGAGAATTAAATGTAAAAAGTCTAATAGGTTCTTATGTGAAGTAAACATAGAACAATATTTAGCTAATTTAGAAGAGTTAGGAATAAGCCAACAGATACCTCTTGAAATTACAATTCCATGTAGAAGTTGTAGAGAAATTGAGACTTATGAAATCTATAGCACTCGCTATACCTTTAAAAATAAGGAAAAAAGCAAAAAATAAATGTTTGATTTGCACTTAATTTTATGTTATAATTAATACGTAGAATTGAAGTGCAATTTTGGGCTTAAAACAGTCGCAATGCGAGGCACATACCGAGAAAGGTGTGTGTCTTTTTTATGTTTAACAAGAATAAAAAATGGACAATATATTTATTTTATAACGGTATTTGTATTAAGAAACTAAAGATAGACGGCAAAAGCAAAATAGAAACAATGTATATAAGAGTGTATGGACATAAAAAATTATTTGGTAAATGGATTGTAGGGTTAATGGTTGAACCAAAGAAACTTTTAAAAACGGATGAAGATAAAAAAAAGACATACTGGGGAGTAGTCTTTGAGAAAGGGGTTGATTTGTAATGGAAGGAAGAATAAGAGATAGCTATATATTACAGTCTCCTTTTATCAAGATTAAAGCAAAAGTAACAATGCCAGGAACTACTAATGGAGTACCTAACATAAAAGAAGAAGAAAGATTTGTAGTAGCTCCATCTGCTAAGAAGATAGCCACATACATAAGGAATCAGTTATTTGGTAGTGATTTAGTAACACAAACAGAAGGATTAGATGTTAATTGGATTATGCCAACACTAGGTAGAGCATTAGAAGAATCTATCTATGACAAAGAAGCTTTTATATACATACATAAGTTTGATAATAAAGTATATCTTGAATGTTTAAGAAAATGCCAAATACATAACTTAGTACAAAAATATGACAAAGTAATTAGTTGTGATATTATCCAAGACTTTGATGGAGAAGAAGCAGATTATAGCTTAGAAAGACATATTGAATTAAAAGGTGATGGAACATCTACAATTCAATTTAGAGCATTTGAAAAGAAGAAAAAAGATAATAAATGGTTGCCAATGCCATTATGGAAATTTAACCAAATAACTGGTAATGAGTACAAAGAAATATACAACTTACCATATGAACCAATTATCAATATAGATATTGGTCAAGACTTCTTTAAAGATAGTGAAAAACTACTTAACCAAGAAATGACTATTTTAAATGTATTTGCTGAAGAAATAGAAAAGACAAAAACAAGAATAGTAACAACTCAACACTATCAAACGGGAGATATAGCAGGTAATTGGAGACCATCTTCTAATATGTATGAAGTTTCAACTATAGAAGTAAATCATATGCAAGACTACTTTACATTATTACCTGGAGATAGAGAACATCAGATGTTTGAGTTCTTACAAGGCGATATAAGGCAAAAAGATTATGTAGATAGTTTTAAGTTTTGCGATTATCAAATAATACAAATGGCTAATTTAAGTCCTGCAACATTTGGTTATGAAAAAGACGCATATCAAAATGTAGCAAGTATAGACCTAAATGCAAATATAACTGAAATGACAGTAGAGGCTATTAAAAAACAATTAGAGCCTCAAATAAATCATTTAATAGAAAACATAGTAAAACTACAAACAAGTCAAGGAATGACGGAAAACCTAATCCCTGCTGAATTAGATTGGGATTATGGAGATAATGAAAGATTTGACGATATGAAAAAATTGGATGTTTTAAAGAAGATACAAGGAACCACAGCAGTTCCTTACTCAGTAAGAGCTAAGATTATAACACCAATTTTAAATAAGTTAATAGATGAGCCAACTAACGAAGATGACTTAGTAAAGGCATATAAAGAAGAAGAGAAAGATATAAACCTAGCATATGAAGAGTTCTAGTGAGTTAATAGCTAAACAAGTATTTAGTGTAAATGCTTTCTATAACAAAAAACAAAATCAAACAAAAATACTTTTCTTTAAATGCCTTAAAGAAAAAAAGAGTGTTGAATACTTTGAAAAAGAACTAAGTAAGATTTGGGATGATGTAGACCATAAGTTCATGGATAAACAAATATACAAACTAAAAGAGCTAGTACATTCTAATAATGTAGAAGAAGCTCTTAACCTAGGAAGAATGGAAAAAGAGTATGAAAAAACCATGAATTGGGTAATAGATGATGAATACTTTAAACTTACACCAGAATCAGAATTTACTAAGTTTGAACAGAAGTTTAAAAACAACGTAGATAGGCAATTTAAAGCCTCACAAAAGGCAATAGATAACATGGATGAGGAAGAGTACCTAACGAAGAAAATAGACAGTTACAACAAGAATATAAACCAAGTAATAACCTATTTCAATAGTGAAGGTAAGTCAGTAAGACAAGTTCAATTATCTAGTTATCTATCAATGATACATAATACAAATTTGACTCGAAGTGGATGGAACCAAACAATGGGTGATAGTGAGTTAATTGGAAAAGCCTCCTTTATTATTCCATATCATTCATTTAGCTGTCCTCATTGTTTGGAATACCAAAATAGAGTTTTAACAAAATTTCAAGTAGAAAATATTATCGGTGTAGAAGCAAGAGAACAAACAGGAGATATATTACATCCTAACTGTAAATGTACATTATCAATATATTGGGATAGAAGCCAAATAGGGATACAAAGATACACCGAAGTAGAAGCAGAAGAGTTCTATAAATTAAGACAAAAGGTTAATACTTTAACATTGGAAAAAGATAATTTAAGAACTGATATGAAGATAGCAGAAGATTTGGGCGATCAAGCAAAAGTAGACCAATGCAGACAAAGAATAAATGCTATCAATAAAACAATAAGAGATATTAAGGAACAATTACCAACAGAAGAAATGCAAAAACAAATAACTGCTATTAAGAGATGACGTTTCCTTTCTTATAGTGCTACCTTTCTAGGTAGTACAAGGGTAGTAGGCGACTGATAGGCTTATTACTCTTGTAGTGCTTATAAAGGCACTATTGCACTTCTAAATATGTCGACAATAGGAGGAAGAGAATGGATATATCAAAATATATCACAAATAAGGATATCCAACTATCCAACGAGGATATTAACCTTGAAAAGTTGGAAAAAGATATTAGGAAGGGATATGTACTTAGCGAAGAGTTAGAAAATGCTAAAAAAGAGGCAATTAAAGAAAGCACTTCAAAATATAGTGAATTAGAAACTAAATACAATACTCTTGATAAAAGCTATAATGACTTACAAGCTAAATACACAGAACAGACTAATTCAAATGGGGCATTAAAGTTACAGGTTGAAATGGTAAGTCAAGGTTTTGGTAAGGATAAGTTTGAAGAAATTTCGCAATTAAGAAATACCTTATACAAGGATGAAGTAGACGATAGTAAAGCTATTTCTATGATTAAAGAGAAATTTGGAGCAACATATTTTCCAAAAACTGAAACTAAGACCGAAGTTCCTAACGAAAGTAATTTTAATAGTCAACCAAAACAAAACCATGAAATTAAAATTACAAGAAAGACAAGCTTAAGAGACTTGTTAAAAAAGTAAAAGGAAAAGAGGTAAAGATTTATGAATTACACACAAGAAGGTGTTTATAGTTTAGATTTACAAAGTGTTGCTAAACGTATTTATGACTCTTTGTTATATCGTTCAACATTTTATAAATTTCTAAACCCTAACTTCATTGGAGAATTAAGAAATGCTGGTACTCCAATGATCGAAGTTTTAAAATCAGCAGAAGCAACAGTTAATGTAAGAGAGACTAAAGAAATAACAACTGCATTAACTCCAGGACTATTGGGTTATAACTCAGTAAAAGTAGATTTAACTGAATTACCAATGGATTATTCAATTCAGATTCCAGTTCTAGTAGCAGGAACTAACTTTATCAATACATTAGAAAATGCTATGGATAAAAAAGACCAAGCAGTAGCAAAAAGAATTGATACATATGGATTTGGTGTACTTGCTGAGGGTGTAACTAATGAAGCAGAATGGAACCCAGCAACTAAAGAAGATTACATTTCAACATTGACTTCATTAAAAGCAACATTATTCAACAATAATGTATATGAAGATTACAGATTAGGTTTAGCAGCAACCGAATATGGAAATCTAGTAGCAGCTTTAACATCAGTATTAAAATTTGAGACTGAAGCTGGTAGAGATGGCGTAACATTTGGTGAAATTGCAAATGCTTACGGAATTGATATGTTCCCAATCAATGACACAATGTTAAGTGATGTTAAAGGATATTTCTATAATCCATTAGCAGTAGTTGGAGACACATTCTTTGATAGTTTCGTAGAATACAACGGAAATTATCCAGGATTCCCAGGTTACTATGTAATGGAAGGTAACATTATGTTTGGTGCTAAAGTAATTGAAGAAGGAGCAATCCTTAAACTAGTTGACGAAGTATCAGCATAATTAGAAAGGAGGTCTTATTATGACTTTCTTTACTATAGAAGAATTTAATAATAAATATAATATAACAATGCCACAAAAAGATAATTGGAAAATAGAGGCAGCCTGTGAAATGATTTATTCACAAGTAGGACTTAGGTATAGAGGACAATGGGATGAAAATACCGTTCCTACACCTATTAAAAATGCCTCTATGGAACAATTAAGGTTTATGTATGAATACGATATTCCACTTATTGATTATAAGGGAGAGGTTAAAGCGGGGGAAATGAGAAACGAATTTAAAAGTGATTATTCCACTCTTGCTTTAAGAATATTAGCTAATAATGGTTATCTTTATAGAGGCGCTCCTCTAAATCAAAATAGAACTCTTAATATGACATGGAGTAGTTAATGTTTAATGTAAATGGAATACCAGCAGTCTTGATACAAAATAATAGGAATACAAGTTCTGTTTATGACGATCAAGACAAAACTCAGGTTAATGTAGTTTGTTGCCCTTACAATGTAGATATGACTGATAGGTTTGGTATGTATACCGTACCAGAAGCAGAAGGATATTTTATATTGAAACATTGTGTAGATGTTAAAGAAGGTGACCAACTAATTATTGCTGGAAGAACATTCTCTATTTTGAAAGTAAAAGATAATTGGATTTGGAATAAAATTGTTAATTTTACGGTAGCAGTCAAATGAATATTAGTGTTAATGTTGAAATACCAAGAGAATTGCCTATTAAAGAACTAGATAGATATACGGATTTAGTTGTTTATAATGTAGCAAGAATAACACTAGACTATACTAATTCAAAACAAAGATTTCCTTATTTAACAGGAGAACTTAATAGAGCCTCTATGGCTGAGGGTGTAGTTAGTGAAGGTAATAAAACTTATCATTTAGGAGCTAGCGGAGTAGATTATGCTCCTGATGTATGGGAATATCCACAAAAAACTAATTGGACTAATCCTAATACATATGCTCAATGGTATTTAACAGAATATCAAAATGAAAAAGAAATTATTACAAATTTAGCAGTAAATAATGCTATGAAGTTGGTGAAATAATGACAGAACAAGATATTAAAAATAAAAACCTAGTGCTTATATCTTATTTAGACAGTATTATTGATGGATACAAATTTAAAGCCGAGTTTTCTACTAACGACATGGATACCAAAGTAGTAGTATGTCAAGAAACATCAGGACAAAAGGTAGTATTTTTTAACAATGATAATGCTTTATTTAATTATTTTACTATAAATGTGTACGGAGATAATATCAAAGAACAATATGAAGTAATTAATCAAATAGGTAGGTTAATAGGCAAAAGTGTTTTGATAGACTATAACAATCAAAAATGGCAATTGATATTCAAACAAATGGCTAATCCTAGAGCTATTCAATATATGGAAATAAGAAGGGTAGCATATACTACTACTCTACAATGTATTGTAAATAGAGTGGCATAGAAGGGAGAAATATGAACTATTTTATAAATAATAGAGATTTCATTAAGAATTTATCTGTTAATACTGGCACAACATCATCTCCTGTATTTACTCCAATGTGTACAGCTTCTGAATTGTCATTTAATACAGAATTTGAAGAAAAGACTTTCTATGTATATTGTGACGCAATTCAAAGAGCAATTAAAACAGGAGTAGCAATGTCAATTGAAGGTTCAGTAAAAATAGATATGAATAATGCAGCTATTATATCTCTATTAGGTGATATACATACTTTAATAGCAGATGGTGAAATAGCACAATTTAATAATCAAGTAATGCAATTTGATTTATTAACCGATATAAACAATTCAGTTTTAGAGTATACAACTTACCAAGTACCATGCTCATTCTCTTTGAGTGATTTAGGTGGTGCTGCAGAAGATGAAGGAGATTTCTCAATTACAATCAATATCATTGGAAAAGGTACGGTTGTAACATCTGCATAACCTTTAAGGTGGGGTGGACAAAACCTCATCTTTTTTAATAGAAAGAAGGTGAATATATGCAAGGTGCAGAAGTCTTAACGAGATTTAAGGCTGACACAAAAGATTTTGATAGCAAAACAAAAACAGTAAACGCAAGTATAAGCTCAATTGCTAAAGGTGTCATAGCAGCAACAGGAGTAACAAAAGCCTTTAGTATGGCATGGGATATGGTTCGTAATAGCATTGACGGAGCAATTTCAAGATATGATACTATGAATAACTTTCCTAAAGTTATGTCAAACTTAGGTATATCAGCAGATGATGCGCAAAAAAGTATTGACTTAATGAGCGATAAACTTATGGGGCTCCCTACAACACTAGATGAAGGTGCTCTAGCAGTTCAAAGATTTACATCAGCAAATAACGATATTAAAAAGTCTACTAATATGTTTTTGGCTTTAAATAATGCAATCCTAGCTGGTGGAGCAGGAACACAAATCCAATCATCAGCATTAGAGCAGTTATCACAAGCCTATGCTAAAGGTAAACCTGATATGATGGAATGGAGAACTATAACAATGGCAATGCCAGCTCAATTAAAACAAATAGCAACTGCTATGGGCTATGTTAATGCTGATGAGTTAGGAGTTTCTTTAAGAGAAGGTACAGAGTCAATGGATGCCTTTATGGATACTATTATTCAACTAAATACCGAAGGACTAGATGGATTTCAAAATTTTGAAGAGCAGGCTCGCAACGCGACAAATGGTATACAAACTGCTTTAAAAAATATGAAATCTAGAGTAGTACAAGGTACAACTGCAATGATAGACGGAATAGATAAAGGATTACAACAAGCAAAATTAGGAAATATAGCACATATATTAGAAGAAATAGGTAATTTCTTTAGAGATAATCTTAAAAAATTAGCTCCTTACATTACACAATTTATAGTAAAACTTGCAGAAATAGGGAAATGGATAATAAAAAATAAAGATTGGTTAGAAGCAATTATAGTTCCTTTAGTTACATTTGTAGGAACGTTTAGTTTAATTACAAAAGCAATAGCAGTAGTTAAAGGTATTACAACTGCATTTGCAGCACTAAATGCTGTATTGTTGGCTAATCCTATTGGTTTGATTATTGCTGCAATAGTGGCTTTAATAGCTATTTTTGTACTTTTATGGAACAAATGTGAATGGTTTAGAAACTTTTGGATAGGTTTGTGGAATGGCATAAAATCAGCAGCATTAGCGGTTGTAGAATGGTTTAAATCTATTCCTGAAAATGTAAGTAAAATAGTAACTTCTGTAATAAATTTTTTATCAAATTTACCTTATTATATTGGGTACATGATTGGTTATATAATTGGAACTTTATATAAGTTTTGGACTGAGGATGTTCCTAATTTTGTTAATGGTGTAATTCAATGGTTTAGTAAATTGCCTGGAAGATTGTGGAGTATTATAACCGACATTGTAGGAAAAGTAGGGCAATGGTTTAGCGATATGTGGAATAAAGCTAAAGAGGAAGTTCCAAAATTAATAAATAATATAGTTAATTGGTTTAAAGAATTGCCTGGAAAAATGATAGAAATAGGTTCTAGTATAGTTTCTGGAATATGGCAAGGAATAACAAATAGAGCTAATAAATTTAAAAATGATGTTCAAAACTTTTTTAGTGGAATAGTTGATGGAGTTAAAGACGTTCTAGGCATAAGGTCTCCGTCAAAAGAATTTGCAATAATAGGTAGATATTCAATTTTAGGATATACAGAAGCATTAGATAATATGCAATCAGACGTTCAAAAACAAATAGCTGAAACATTTGCATTAAGTCCACAATTATCAGCTACAAGTGGTATGCACTATAGTCCTAATGTTAATGTAATCAACAATGTAGATATACAACAAGATCCATTAGGACAAATGGTAAATAATATTAAAACATTTAGTGGTGGTGCTAAAAACGACTATAATTATGGAGCTGGTTTATAATGATAAAAATGTATATAGGTGGAGAAGAGGTAGTTTGTGATAAAGAGTTCACTATAAAAGAAGAAATGCTTTCTACTTCTTCTACCATATTAAATAATTGCTATCCTAAAAGTTGGGAACAAGACCATGACTATATAAGTAGATTTTATTATCCTAAAGATTATTCAAAATGTGTAATATATGATGAAAAGCCTTTATTACCAAAAGAATATACGCAAGTAGATTATATAGAAAGTAGTGGGACACAATATATAGATACTGGTATTTTACCCAGTGAAAATATAGGATTTGAAATTGATTTTACACCACATAATGATATGAATAGAACAACTGCAAAAACTATTTTTGGTTCAAGGACAACTTGGAAATCTAATGGGTATCAATTAACAACTTATACAGAAGGAAGTTTAAATGGAGGACACTTTTTGTTTGGAACTAATGATACAGCAAGCCTTATTAGACATAGTGCATATATGCAAAAAGATGTAAGGTGTCAAATATCATTTTTAAATGGTATATTTAAGTCGGCTAATGGTAATGAAACAAATATACAAGGAACTTTTTCTAATGTTAATAAAAATATATATTTATTTGGTTGTATTGAAAGAACAAACCCATTTGAATTAAGTACAACTACTTTATATAGATTAAAATTTTATGATATTGGGAATTTAATTAGAGACTTTATACCATGTTATAGAAATAGTGATAATGAAGTTGGTTTGTATGATTTGGTAAATGATGTATTTTATACTAATCAAGGAACTGGAAACTTTATAGCAGGAAGTAAAAATATACAAACAACGGAAAAATTATTATTTGCTGGTATGGTTAAAAACAGTGGAAATATATCCCTTAATCCTAGATATCCAAAATATTGTGCGTTAGAAATTCTTGATTTTAAAGATTTTTTGTCAACAGGAGAAACACTTGATTTTGTAATAAACGAAAAAACCGTTCAAGAAGCAATTGAGATGGTAGTAAATGCAGTAAGTCAGTATGGGTTCGTATTAGGTAATGTTAATATATTAAATCCAAATGATGTAATAGGTGCTTATTCTACACAAAACAAATCAGCTTATGATGTATTGCAATATTTAGCAGATATAAGTCAGTCAAGATGGGCTACTAGAATGATAGATGAAAATACTGTTGCTATTGATTTCTACGATCCAACACTAATGCCTAGTGGAATTGATATAGATTACACAAAAGAGTGGTGGTGCCAAAATAAAGTTATTGATTTAACTTGGAATTATGGCACAAGAGATTATCGTAATAAGCAAGTTATGTTATCAGATAAAGTATTTGCAGGAACAGATTATAACGAAACAATTATTGCAGATGGATATAATACTAGTTTTATGACTACTAGTGAAATAGGATTACTGAAGTCAATATTAGTAAATGGCGAATCAGTATCATTTGCTACTAATGAAGACAAAGAGATAGGAATAGATGCAGAATTTTACTATACACCAGGAGAAAATACAATTACTACAGATAATTCTTATTCATCAGGAACCCCAATAGTTGTTACTTATACTCCGTTAGTAAAAGGAAGAGAAGTTATTTACAATACGGATGAAGTAAACAGAATAAATCTTAATACTGATAGAAAAGGTGTAATAGCTAGATATGAACAACGTAATGATGTTTTATCAAGCGATGAATTAGAAATGATAGGACAAACTTATCTTAAATATAAGGGTAGTGCAGAAGTGATACTTACATTAAAAACACAAGAAGATATATACAATATAGGACAAACAGTATATTTTAATGCACCAATTCAAGAGCTAGCAACTTCATATATGGTAAAAAAGAAATCTACTGAAATTATAGCAACAACAAATACTGTTTTCTATACATATGAATTGACAAGCTCATTTAATAGCGAAACTGCTATTAACTGGTTTGATAATCAACGTAATAAAACAACAGGAAATATATCAGCAGGAGAATATATTACAAGAAACTATGATATAGAAAATACTGCAAATATTATTTGGGATAACTTAACTATTACGGAAGTAAATGTAACAGGTGCAAATGTATTAAATGCACCGTTGAATAGTCCGTTTGTAGAGTAGGAGGAAAATATGACAGAAGATTTTAAAAGTAAAATACTGAAATATTTAACTGGTAATCTAGAAGAAGAAACAGGAACTAATGAGCCTATATTTAATTTAGAAGAAAAAACAATATCAAAAAATTTAAAAAATAATATTACTGCATTATTAACTTCTCAAGAAAGTGCAACATTTGTATCAATATATGGAAAGGTATACAATGAAACAATAGAAAATTTTTTAGTATATGGTAGATATAATGCATCTTCTAATTTTTATGGATATATAGCCATAATAGATAAGAGTCTTAATATAGTATCTTTGCTGACAACATTTGATAGTGGAACAAAAATTTATCCATTTATTTCATTACAGCAAGATGAAAATGGTAATTTTTATGCTTTAACACATGGATATAGTAGTGTTAGCCAAGATTATAGAGTATGCCTATTTAATAATATTTTATCAAGTGGGATTTTAAATAATATATATAAAGTTAAACTTAGACAATCTTATTTTGTTCCTAATTCTACTAACTATAGATTTTCAACAGCACGTCAGAACAGAATAATAAAAATACCAAATGAGCCAGTTTATTATATAACATTTCATAATTTATCTAATGAAACATTAATAATAAAATTGGCTATAAATGTAGGCGCACCCAACGATTGGGAATTAAATACAATAAATTATTTTGTTGACATGGTTCAATTTGGAATTGTACCTAGTAGCAAAAATGGTGAAACTACAATATATTTTTATGGGTTGGACATTTCAACTTCACAAACTGTTTGGTTTAGATATTTTACTATAACTAATAATACAGTAACTGAGGGTTACAATTCAAATTTAGGTTTTGTTGTTTCTTCTATATTTTCTCAAATATATTCTATTGGGATAAATACTGCTTATCTATCTTTAGCGGATGCTGATAATTATAGAACAATTTTATATAAATTTGATGGTCAAAATTTACAAACAATAATTATTTTTCCTTGGGATGTGCAGTCAAATGGTTCTTATCTATATTTAGAAACTATTGATAACACAATATTTTTAAAGTTAAGAATGATAACTTCAACAAATTCTATAATAAGTGTTGGAATTTTGGAAAATGACACTCCATATTTTTACCAAGTAGTTTCATATAATCAAATTACAAGCGATATATATGATTATGCAGACTTTTATATTACATCTAACTTTAATATGAAACATATATATGTTCCTGTTTATGGAGATAATATATCTACTATACGATTAACTATGCTTTATAACCAATTTAACTATAACGGATTAGAGTATGAAAATACTAATTCAATGGTACCAAATAGTGCTATATTACTCGAAGATAGTGATGACCCTGATATTATATTTGCAAGAAATCTATATAATCTAAATATAAATAATAATACAACCGTTTCTACAGTAGAAATACCTAATACATTTTTAAATGATACTACTATATTAGGCAAAGAATTATGGAGTCAAACCAACACAATTTTAATCTTTGATATTACACCAATAACCAAAAATATATATGAAGTATTACATATCAATTTCTTTAATACTTTACTAATGAAAAATAGTAATAATCCTAATAATGAAATACTTAATAATCTAGGGGCAACAAGACTAAACCAATCAATTAGTAGCACTAATGATTATACTGATACAATAGCAAATAAAATAAGAATCAACTATGAAGATGGAACCAATGTGATTCAAAAGATAGGGACACCTACAATAACAAACAATGTAGCAACCTATACAATAACAATTTATGTACCTAAAGCAATAACAAACATAGAAATAATATCTAATGATGAGAATACATCTTATCAAACAATAACAGGTACTTTTGATATAAATAAATACTACACTCTAACACAAGATGTAAGAGTAGAATAGGAGGAAATATGGCAGTACAAACAATAACTTATGATGATAAACAATATTTAAACCAAAATGCAGATATACCAGCAACAAATAAAGTACAAGATACTGATATGAATGAAATTAAGTCAGTAGTAAATAATAATGCTCTAGAAGTAACAAATATAACAGGACAAATATTATGGACTAATCCTAGCCCTACAAGTAATTTTGCTAGTCAAAATATAACTTTATCAAGTAGCGATTATGATATGTTACTTTGGATAATTTCTACTGGTACATCAAATAGTCAATACATAAGTTTCTATACTATAAAAGGTAAGGGGGTATATGCTAGTTGGGTATATAATAGCACTTTCCTAGCAAGAGAAATAAATTATTCAACTGATACACAATATGCAGTAGGAGATAATAAAACAAATGGAACTACTAATAATGCAAGTACAATTCCACAATATGTAATAGGTTATAAAACAGGATTATTTAATTAGAAAGGGGATAAAAAAGGTGGAAACAATAATTACAGCCTTGATAAGTGGATTATGTGTAGGAATACCTACAATAATTTCAACAATAGTAATAAATAATAAAAATAGTGCTTTAATTAAATATAGATTAGAGCAATTAGAATTAAGAGTAAAAGAACATAATAATTTTGGAGTAAGATTTCAAAAAATAGAAGATGATGTTAAATATTTAAAGGAGAGAGTAAAATGAAAGATATATTTATAAGAGCCATAAAAACCTTTATTCAAGGATTTTTAGGGGCATTAGTAGTAAGTCTGCCTAATAGTGATTTAACATCTTCGGAAGTGTTAAAATCGCTTTTAATAGGAGCATTAGCAGGTGGAATATCTTGCTTGATGAATTTTATATTAAATTTAATGAAAAAGGAGAGTGAATAAATATGGTTTCAATTTTTAAAACTAATGTAATTAAAAACACAAAAGAAGGAAAAGTTCTATATGGAGAATTAAGAGGATTATCAACAGACACAAAGCCAATAGAAATAAACGATACAAAGATAGGAAATGGTAGTGATTTATTGAAACAGACACACAGAAATTATTCTTTTATGATGAAACAAGCCAAGAATGGTTAGGTGAGTAATATGGATATAGTAAGCTATTTACTAGGTAAACAATCTTCTGGTGGAGGTGGAAGTCTTGATGGAGTATATAAAGTAAATAGTATAGAAGAAATGGAAGCCATTTCAAATCCACAAACTAATGATTTATGTATTATATACAATGAAATTGAAAATAAAGTAGGTTTATATCAATATGAAAATAATGAATGGACACCTATTGTAAGATTTCCAATATTACCAGATGAATATACAGAAGTTACTTGTATAAATACATCACAAGGACAATATATAAACACTAATGTATTAACAAATGAAAATACAAATGTAGAATATAAAATAGCAATTGGTACATTTAAACAATACGGGCCTCATTTATTGTCAGGACAATCAACTGTATTTCCAATGATTAGAACACTTAGTGGTGGCCAATTTTATTGTCAAATCAGTTCAGAGGTGTTTTATATAGGAAATTTCCCACGCACTCCAAACAAAATTTATAAGTTTGAATGTAAAGGAACTAACGTATATTTAGACGATGAATTAAAGGGGACGATTGCAAGAACCGAATTTACAGATACAAAACCACTTTATATTGGTACTTATGGGGGAGACCCTACTAACGCAACATATTCTTCATCTTTAAAAATTTATTATGTAAAAATATTTGATGGAGATACATTGATAAGAAAAATGATACCATGTTATAGAAACAGCGATAAAAAAGTAGGAATGTATGACACCATAAATAATGTGTTTTATATAAATGATGGTGCTGGTAATTTTAGTTATGATGAATAATCTTTATTTCAAAATGAAAGGAGAAAAGATATGGATATAACAAGTTATTTATTAGGAAAGAACTCTGCTGGTGGAGGAGGTGGTTCAGACTTAGACTGGACTGCCTTAGGTTATGAAGAAAGACCACAAGCAATTGATGACGCGTATAATGTTGCGTTGAAAATAAAAAATGAGTGGAATAGCACATCTAGTTTAAAAACATATCAATATGAAGTTGTTATATGCCCAATGGTAGATACTAGTGCAAAAACATCTTTTAGATATTTTGCTCAAAATTGTT
>CACYWH010000009.1 GCA_902778125.1 uncultured Erysipelotrichaceae bacterium
AATAAGTAGCGATAGTACAAATACAGTACTCTTAGCAAAATATAATTTACTAGTTGGAGATGTATACAACAAGAATGGAAGTAATTGGGAATTTACGAAGACATTAACATCAAGTGATGCTGGATATGGATTACAAAGTGAGACAGCAAAAGGATCTTATAGCGGATGTACTGACTATACAGGAGTAGTGGCCTTTTCAGGAAAAGGCTACTGGGATAATGCAAATTGTGTATCAGATGGTTCAGGTACAACTCCATGTTCAGGAACATCAGGATTAAAGAGTGAATATGCAAATTCAGCAAATGCAGCAGGTAAAACTGGAAATTATTCAATACCACTTCCATATGTATATAACAGTAGTATGTCAAGTGTAGTACCAGAGTATATAACATATAATAATTCATGGAGAGCAGCACAAGATAATGGATACACAATTGCATATTATGTAGAAGGATATGTAAATACATTAAAGAGTTTAGGAGCATCAAATAATATAACAGGAAGACTATTAACATATGAAGAAGCAAATAGTTTATCAAGCACAATAAAAGGTAATTGGTCTTATTGGCTTGGCTCTGCTTACAATCAGTACAGCGTTAGGTTCGTGTATGGTGGCAGTATGTACAGCAACTACTTCTGGGATGATAACCACAACGGCGTTCGCCCGGTTATAGTTGTCAGTACGTCTGAATTCTAATCATTGATATGCGATATTATTTAAAATAAAACTTTTAAGTTTTATTTTTTTATGTAAAGTAATACACTTTTTTGCTTAATAATCTTGTGGATATTATATAATTATAATGTAGGGTGGAATATTTTTATTTCTATTTTATAAGGAGAATTATATGTGTGGGATTGTAGGTTATACAGGAAAAAGGAATGCTAAGGATGTTCTTATAACTTGTTTAAGAATGTTAGAGTATAGGGGATATGATTCTGCTGGAATTGCAGTTGTAGAAAATAATAAAGTTAGAGTTATTAAATCTGTTGGTAAAATAGATAATTTGGAACAAAGTGTATCTAGATATGATTTATCAACATCAACAATTGGTATAGGACATACTAGATGGGCTACTCATGGTAAGGTTACTCTTGAAAATGCTCATCCTCATAAAGTTGGTAAAGTTACTTTAGTTCATAATGGCGTAATTGAAAACTATAAAGAAATAGATGAAAAATTAAATAAGTATGAATTTAAAAGTGAAACTGATAGTGAGAGAGTTTGTGCATTAATAGATTCATTTTATAATGGACATAATGAGATTGAAGCAATTAAAAAAGCAACTTCTTTATTAAAAGGAAGTTATGCTCTTGGTATTATTTTTGAAGGTAATAATAAATTATATGGTATAAAGAAAGATACTCCTTTGGTTTTAGGTATTGGAACTAATGAATATTTTTTAGCTAGTGATATTTCTGCATTTTTAAAATATACAAAGGAATATATTGTTCTTGATGATAATGAAATAGTTGAAATAGGGAATAGTTTTAATATTTATTATGAGGATAAGCAAATATATAAAAAGATAGAATATACTGATTATGATTTAGAAGAAGCTATGAAAAATGGTTATGAACATTATATGCTTAAAGAGATAAATGAACAAATTGATATATCTCGTAAATTATATTCTAAATATATTAATGATGATAATTTTAGTGATAAGCTTATTGATTTTAGTAAATATAAAAGAATAGATTTTATAGGATGTGGTAGTGCTTATAATGCATCTTTAATAGCAAAATATTTTATTGATAAATATTGTACTAATGCAAATTTTTATTGTAATTCATATATGGCTAGTGAATATAGATATACTAATCATTATTTTGATAAGGATGTTCTAACAGTTTTTGTATCACAAAGTGGTGAAACTGCTGATACTTTAGCATCACTTCGTATGTGTAATAGTGAAGGTGTTGATACTGTTGCTATAGTAAATGTTTTAACATCTACAATGGCTCGTGAGGCAAAATATGTATTGCCTATGCTTGCTGGACCAGAAATATGTGTTGCGACTACTAAGGGATATTTTTCACAAAGTTATATATGTAGTCTACTTGTATTAAATTTAATGTATAAAACTGGATTAATTGATAAAGATAAATTATTAAGTATATTTGATGAATTTAAAAAATTACCTGAAAATATTGAAAAGGTAATTAATCAAGATTATAAAAAAGTTGCTAAATCAATATATAAGAGTGAAGATATATATTATATTGGTAGAGGCATAGATATATATTCAAGTTTTGAAGGAAGTTTAAAATTAAAGGAAATATCTTATATACATAGTGAATGTATAGGAGCAGGTGAACTTAAACATGGGCCTATAGCTCTTATATCTAAAGATACTCCAGTTATAGCTTTATTGAGTGAGTTTTCAGTTGCGGAAAAAACAATTAATAATATAAATGAAGCTAAATCTAGAGGAGCATATGTTGTTACAATTAGAAAGGAATCAATTAATGTTGATAAGAAATTATCTGATTGTGATATAGTTGTACCTCTTACTAATGAGTTTATTCAAAACTTATTAATAATAATTGCATGTCAGTTATTGTCTTATGAAGTTGCTAAGCTTAGAAAATGTGATATTGATAAGCCTAGAAATTTATCTAAGAGTGTTACAGTGGAATAAAAAAACAGCCTTTACGGCTGCCTTTTTATTTATCAATAATTGATATATCAACAAGGATTTTCGTACCAAATAAATTTAATATTTTCCCCGTTTGATGGCTTTATATATTACATTATTTTCTTTTAATTGTCAAGTATTAAATTTTAAAATAATTATTTTGTAAATTTTTTAAAAAAGTATAATTTATGGTTGTATAAAAGTACTTATTAGTGTATAATTATACTAGGAGTTTTTGCATGGAGTTTGATAGTAAGAAATTAAAATCTAATTTACCATTTTTAGCTATTTGTATTTTATTAATAGTTGTTTTCTTATTATTGGGATTAGTTAGTAATAAAAAACAAGCTAAATTAGATAAAAAAGAACTTGTTGATGGTGATGTTAATATTTCTAAATTAGTTATAAATGAAATAATGACATCTAATAAAGGTACTTTAGCATACAAAGATGGTAAGTTATATGATTATATTGAAATATATAATGGTAATGATAATGATATAAATTTAAAAGATTATGGTCTTAGCGATGAAGATTCTAAAATTAAATGGGTTTTTCCTAGTGTAACAATTGAAGCTAAATCTTATTTAGTAGTGTTTTTAAGTGGAAATACTTCTTCTGATTTAAATGCATCATTTAAACTTAAATCTTCTGGTGGAGAAGTTGTTGCTTTATTTAAACCAAATGGTAAAGTTGTTGATGCGGTTGAAACAGTAGCACTTGAATCTAATACTGTTATGGCTAGAGATTTAAATGGAACTTGGATTATTCAAGATTCTGGTACTCCTGGATATGCTAATACTAAGGAAGGACACACTGAATTTTTAGCATCTTTAGTTAGTAATGAAGAAAAGAAAATAGTTATTAATGAAATATTACCAAATAATAAAGGCAATTTTAAGGATCCAAATGGTAATTATAGTGGGTATATTGAAATAAAGAATATTAGTAAAGAGACTATAGATATTGCTAATTATGGGTTATCAAATAATGAAAATGTAAGTTTTAAATGGCAATTTCCTTCTAAGAGATTATCACCCAATGAAGTGTTAGTTGTATGGACTAGTGGAATAAGCTCTAAAGAAGATAATTTAAGTACATCATTTAAATTAAATAATACTAATGGTTTTGCAATCTTAAGTGATAATAAGGGAAAAGTAATAGATAAAGTTGAATATAAGAACTTAGGAAATGGTATTGCATATATTAAACAAGGTGGTAAATTTTTAGAAAGTAATTCAGTATCACCTGGATATGATAATACTGTTGATGGAATAAAGGCATTTCAGAAAAAATATTTATCTATGCCAAAAGATTTAGTTATTAATGAGATTATGAATAATAATTATTCATATTTATCTCAAAATGCTGGTAATTATTATGATTGGATAGAATTATATAATAATAGTGGTAAAACAATTAATTTAGGTGATTATTGTCTTACGACAAATGATAATACGATGTGTATGTATAATTTACCTAAAGTTGAACTTGAAAAGGGTAAATATTATATAGTAATGGCTTCTGGTAATACTAATTTATCTAATTCAAAATATAAACATACTAATTTTAAGTTATCAGATACACAAGGTTTATATTTAACAAAATCAAATGATATAGTTGATTCATTATTAATTGCTAATGTTCCAAAAGGATATTCAATGGGTAGGTCATCATCATATGGAATTTATTATTTTAGTAAACCTACACCAGGTGATAAGAATGGTAGTGGAACTGAAGCAGTATCATATGTACCTAAGGCTACAGTAACTCCCGGTGTATATAATAATGTTAAATCTCTATCGCTGGCATTCGATGGCTATGGTAAAATTTATTACACTACGGACGGATCAAATCCAACCACTTCATCAAAAGTATACAGTAGTCCTCTTAATATAAAGGAGACTACTGTTTTAAAAATGATGAGTAAGGAAGATGGGAAAATAGGAAGTGAAGTAAAAACATATTCTTATATAGTTAATGAAAATCATAAAATTCCTGTTATGTCTGTTACAATTAGCCCATCTGATTTAAAGCAGCTTCATTCTCATGCTTGGACTGAAGGTTATATAAAACCTGCATATGCTGAGTTCTTTGAACTTAATGGAGAAGGATTTGAAATAGGCGCAGGTCTTAAATTATTTGGTGGTTCAACAAGAGGACATGCTAAAAAGAGTTATGAACTTAAATTTAAAAAACAATACGGTGATGGAAAATTAAAGTATCAAGT
The DNA here is from genome assembly GCA_902778125.1 of uncultured Erysipelotrichaceae bacterium. Classification (GTDB taxonomy): domain Bacteria; phylum Bacillota_I; class Bacilli_A; order RF39; family UBA660; genus CAG-1000. Next base: position 4,873 of record CACYWH010000009.1, read on the forward strand.
GTTTGATGATGTTGATAGTGCAATATTTGATTCATTAGTTCTTAGAACTGGTTCTCAGGATGAAATGGGTAATTATTCTAAAAAAGCTATTATTCGTGATTTGGTTGGTACAGCACTAGTTAAAGAATATACTAGTGTAGATGTACAGGCATATAAGCCAATAGCCCTTTATTTAAATGGTGATTATTGGGGATTATATTTTATACGTGAAAAAATTGATGAAACTTTGGTTGCTAATCATTATAATGTAGCAGCTGATAAAGATAAGACCGATTTACTTAGAATAGATGGACAAGTTAAGAGTGGAAGTAGAAGTAAATATAATAAACTTGTTTCATATATTACGAATCATTCAATGAGTAATAATAGTTATTATGATGAAGTTGCTAAGCAGATTGATATAGAAAACATGTGCGATTTCTGGATTGCTGAAACATGGACAGCTAATAATGATATAGTTAATGTTAGATATTTTTCTAATCCGGATGTTGATAATGGTAAATGGAAATTTATTTTCTATGATTTAGATAGCGCATTTTATAATGTTAATAAAAACTATTATCAATTTTCAACTAGTGCATCTGGTATGACACCATCACATTTTAGTACATTCTTACTTAGAAATCTTATGAAGAATTCTAAATTTAAACAAACATATTTAGAAAGATTATCATATAATCTAAAGAATACATGGTCTACAGAAAATGTACTTAAAAAAATAGATGATGTTATTAATGAAATAGGAACAGATGAAATTAAAAGAAATATGGATCGTTGGAATAAAAGCTATAGTGAGTGGGAACGAAATGTTAATTTTGTAAGAGATTATGCAAAAAATAGAAATAAATATATGATAAGTGGAGCCAAATCATATTTTGGTTTATCAAGTAGTGAAGTAAAGAAATATTTTGGTGATGTAAAATGAAAAAAGAATATAATTATAGACATGAATTAAAGTTTAAAATTTCTAATAGTGCTGCAGAAGTATTAAAACAAAAATTATCTCTTATACTTGATAAAGATAAATTTGCATATTATAAAGATGGTTCATATTTGATTAAAAGTTTATATTTTGATGACAGAGATTCTAGTTCTTATTATGAAAAAATGGATGGAGTCTTATATAGAAAAAAATATAGAATAAGAATGTATAATGATGATGATACATTTATTAGATTAGAAAAAAAGATGAAACATAATAATTGGACTGCTAAAGAACAAATGTTGATTTCAAAAGATATATATAGTAAAATATTAAATGGTAAGCTTGAAGAAATAGATAATCCAAGTGGATTATTACTTGAGTTTATTAATGATGTTAAAACCAAGGGATTGATACCATCTGTAATAGTTGAGTATCATAGAGTGGCTTTTACTTATCCTATTAGTGATGTTAGAATAACATTTGATTCTAATATACAAAGTGGTTTATATAATTATGATTTATTTAATACTAGTTATCCTAGATTCAATGTTGATGAAAAAGGAAAACAAGTATTAGAAGTAAAGTTTAATGAAGTATTACCTTTACATATTGCAAATGTATTAAATGATATTCCTAGTTGTAGGGAAGCTGTTTCAAAGTTTGCGTTATGTAGAAGTATTAAATAAGGAGTGAAAAAATGAGTGTAGTTGATACAATTAAAAAATCAGTGTTAGATAATTTTACAGGAACAATATCTGCTTGGGATATGTTATTATCTTTAGTAATAGCTTTCGCTATTGGTATGTTTATTATATATGTATATAGAAAAACATATACAGGTGTTGTTTATTCTAAAGCATTTTCATTATGTATATTAATGTTATCTATGGTAACCGCTATGATAATTAGAACAATTAGTTCAAATATATCATTATCATTAGGTATGGTTGGTGCTTTATCAATTGTACGTTTTAGAACAGCAGTAAAAGAACCAGTTGATACAGGATTTATGTTCTGGGGAATATCTGCTGGAATTATGACTGGTGCTGGATTATATGTTCCTGCATTAGTAGCATCATTAGGAATTGGAGTTTTGTATTTTGTAAGTTATTTATTAGGATTTAAGGTTTCAAATAGATATTTATTAGTACTTAAATATAAAACTAAAGCACATGAAGAAGTAATGAGAAAACTTAGAAATATTAGGAAATTTAAAGTTAGAAGTAAATCAATATTTGGTGATTCAATTGAATTATCTTTAGAAGTTGATTTAAAGGAAAATAGTAAAAAAGCTAAATCTTTAGATACATCAATGGTTGATCAATTTAATGATATTGATGGAATAATTAACGCAAGTTTAATAGCATATCAAAATGATTTTGGGGAATAGGAGAATAACAAGGTGGTTAAAAGAAGAGTTAAAATTAGACCAATTCTAGTAACACTAAATATAATAGTGTTACTTCTTATTGTGGGATTTTATTCTTATAGGCTAGTTAAATACTACTTAGAAGAAAATGGAGATAGTGATGTTGAAAGTGGTGAAGTATTGCTTGTAGATGCAGTACTTAAAAAGCAAAAATTTGTCGATTTAACTGAAGGATTGGTTTTTAATGAAGCTGATAAAGTTTATAGATTTATAGGAAATGTTGATGATAATTATATAGAATTTTCTGGAAATTTATATAGAATCATTGAAATAGATGAAAGTAAAAATGTGAAAGCAGTTAGTGAAAAGTCAGTTACCAACATTTATGCTAATTTAGGTAATGGTTTTGCAAAATCATACATTAATAAATGGTTAAATGGAACTGATGATGCTAATAGTGGAGTTTATGAAAAAAATCTTTATGGTACAGAATTATTATTTAATACAACTATGTGTGATGATGTAATAGATGATGTAACTAACATAACTTGTAAAGAAAAAAGTAGTGACTATAAAATTGGTTTATTATCATTATATGATTATGCTAAAATTGGTGGAAAAAGTGGTTATTTAAATAATGGTGAAAACTTTTATTTAAATACACTTAATAGTGAGAAAAAGTATTATTATATTACTCATGATGGAGAAGTAAGTAATGGTGAATTAACTACTAAATCATATGGTGTAAGACCTGTTATTACATTTAGTGGAGATGTGATTTTATTAAAAGGAAAAGGAACTTTAGAGGAACCATTTGTAGTTGAAAGTCATGACATTAATACAATAAAAGACTTATATGTTGGAAATATAGTTGAATTTTCTGATAATAAATTTGTAGTATTAGATATTACTGGTGATAATGTTAAAGTTGCTGCTACAGAAACTTTAAAAGATAGTGAAGGTAATGAAATCACAAGAGCATTTGGTGGTTCATCAAGTGCATATTCTGATAGTAAAAATACAATTGGAAATTATTTAAATAATGATTATTATAAATCCCTTAAAAATAATGACTTAATTGTTAAGAGTGATTGGTATATTGGTAAATTATCTTTAGATAATCTTGATTATGCAAGAGTTAAATCATCTAAGGTATCATTAAATATTGGTATGTTAACTTTAGGTGATATGTTTGTTAGTGATGTTACTAATACGTTAACAATATTAAGAGGAATTGAAGAAAATAAGATTGTATATGTAATAAATAAAGAAGGTAATTTCTATGGTGACTTTGTAAGTAAAAAGTATGGAATTAGACCAGCATTTTACTTAAAAGGTGATACTGTTATAAGTGAAGGAAAAGGAACTTTAGAAGAACCATATAAACTAGGAGTTAAGAATGAAGAAGAAAGTAAAGAAGATAAAGGAGAATAAAGAAAAGAAAAGTGTATTTACTGCTTTTCTTATAGTAATTGATATTATAGCCTTAGGATGCTTTTTTGTAGCCTACGGTCCTTTTGATTTCTTTAGGGATTGGTTCGTTACAACTTCTATGACAACAATGTCACATAAATACTTTGCACATGTTTTATATAGTGAAGATATGCTTGAGAAAGTATTAGATAACAACAGAATAATTGAATCAGAGGATCCTACTGATACATCTAAAATTAGTTTTAATGCTGATTATGAAAAAGATACATATGAATCAATATATGAAGAACAGGTTCTTAAAAAAGATAAAGGGAATGATATATATAAAGTAGTTGATATTGAAGGAGATTCTTGGGATGGAAAAATGGTTGTAGTTTATGATCCATCTAAATTAAAATTAGTATTTTCTAAAAAATATGGTAGCAAAGGTGAATATTTATCAACTATGGCAGAAAACAACAACGCTTTAGTTGCAATGAATGCATCTGGAGTATATCATCCTAATGGTCAAAATAGAGTTACTGGAACAGCTATATTAAATGGAAAAATATATGCTAAGGGAAGAGATATAGATAAAGGTGGAGGATTAATAGGCTTTACTAAAGATAATGTATTAATGCTTACTAAAAAATCTGCTAAAGATGCTATTGCTGATGGTATGGATAGAGCAGTTGAATTTGGACCATTCCTAATTGTAAATGGAAAAATTGCTGAATTTAAAGGAAATGGTGGATGGGGAATTGCCAACAGAAGTGCGATTGGTCAAAGACAAGATGGAATAGTATTATTAATGGCTATTAATGGAAGAACATCTAAATCTGCTGGTATCTCTATGAAAGAACTTGCAGAAGTATTCCAAAAGTATAAAGCATACAATGCCGCTAATTTAGATGGCGGTGGAAGTTCTGCTTTATATGCTGTAGTAAATGGAAAGGGCGACTTAATTAATACACCAGCTGGATTTGGTTATCCAGGTGAAAGATACTTGCCAAATGCATGGATGGTATTACCTGAATAGGAGGATATATGGAAATAGAATTTAAAAATCCAAAAATTTATTTAATATCTGGAAAGGCCAGACATGGAAAAGATACATTTTCTGGATATTTAAAAGAAGCCTATGAAAAAAATAATAAAAAAGTAATTGTAACGCAACTATCAAAATATATTAAATATTATGCTCGTGAAATGACAGGATGGGATTTAAGTGAAGAAACTAAACCACGTGAATTTTTACAACAACTTGGAACTGATGTAATAAGAGTAAAATTAGATAAGAATGATTTATTTATTAATAGAATGAAAGATGATATAGAGATATTTAGTTACTTTTATGATGCTATTATAATAAGTGATGTAAGATTCAAGGCTGAAATTGATGGACTTAGAAGTTCTTTTCCAGAGTTAATTGCTGTTAATGTATTTAGACCTAATTTTGATAATGGTTTAACTGAAGAACAAAAAAAGCATAAAACCGAAATTGATTTAGATGATTATGATAAATTCGATGTTAAGATAATCAATACTACATTAGAGAAGTTACAAGAAGATGCGGAAAATTTATACACGAAAATGAATGGGTAGGTGTAAAAACATATGAAAAGTATAAAGGGTGTAAATGTTAGTGGTAAGAAAGTAATTGTAAGAGTTGACTTTAATGTACCTATAAAAGATGAAAATGTCGTTGATGATACTAGAATAGTGGGTGCACTTAAAACTATTAAATATTTAGTTGATAATAAAGCTAAAGTTATTTTATTATCTCATTTAGGAAGAGTTGATTCACAAGAAGATAAAGATAAAAATACACTAAGACCAGTTGCAAAGCATTTATCAACATTAATTGATACTCCAATATATTTTGTACCTTTAACAAGAGGTATGCTTGTCGAAAAGACTGTAGAAAATATGAATGAAGGAGAAATAGTATTAATAGAAAATACTAGACATGAGGATTATCCTAAAAAATTAGAAAGTTCTTGTGATGAAGCATTATCTAAATATTGGGCTAATCTTGCAGATATATTTGTATTAGATGCATTTGGTTCTGCTCATAGATGCCATGCATCAACATATGGCATAAGTAAATTCTTACCTTCTTATTCTGGTTTCTTAGTTGATGAAGAAGTAGAAATGATAAATAATGCTATGCATCAAAGAAAAACACTAATATTAGGTGGATCTAAAGTTGATGATAAAATTGGTGTTATAGATAATTTAGTTAATACAAGTGATGCTGTATTATTAGGTGGGGCTATGTGCTTTACATTCTTAAAAGCAAAAGGATATAATGTTGGTGCTAGTATAGTAAGTGAAGACAAAATTGATTATTGTAAAGATATGTTAGAAACAACAAGCGATAAATTATATTTACCAGTAGACGTTGTAACTCAAAATGGTATAAAAGATATAGAAAATATGTCTGATGATGATATTGGATATGATATTGGTCCTAAAACAATTGCTAATTACGAAAAAGTTTTAGATAAGAGTACATTTGTATTATGGAATGGACCACTTGGTAAATATGAAGATAATGGATATATAGAAGGAACAAAACAAATAATGGAGTACCTTCATAAGAAGAAAATAACAACTATGATAGCTGGCGGTGATGTTACTGGAGCTGCTAAAAGTTTAAATATAGAATTTGATTATGTTTCAACTGGAGGAGGCTCAACATTAGAATATCTAGAAGGAAAGAAATTTAAAACATTAGAAAGATTAAATGGAGAAAATAAATAAGCATTTTAATGCTTTTTTATTTTGTGACAAAAACTTACAATTTTATACAAAATATTACAAATTGATATGTAGAAATATATACAATTGTGGGGCTATAATAAAATAAAAGGAGAAAATATGAAGATTAAAGTATTAGTAGTAGATGATAATGAAGGACTAGTAGGTTTAATTAAGGAGTATTTTAGTAGTAGCGATAAAATTGAAATTATTAAGAGTGTATCTAATGGGGATGAAGCAATTAAAATATTGGAAGCAAATAAGATTGATTTTGATATTATGTTGCTTGACTTAATAATGCCTGTTAAAGATGGTATTTCTGTATTAAGTTATATGAAAGAAAATAATATTAAAAAGAAAGTTATTGTTATGACATCTTATAATGAAGAACAAACTATTAGAGATGTTAGTGAATATGGTGTTAGATATTATTGTTTAAAACCATTTGATTTGGAGGATTTAAAAAATAAGATTATACAAACTATAACATATAAAAAGAATAATGATAAAATAATAGAACTTGAAAATAAGGATATTCAAATTCAAGTTACTAAATTATTACATGCTCTTGGTATTCCATCACATATAAAGGGATATCAATTTATTAGGAGTGCTATATTAATGGTATATAATAATCCAGGATTAATAGGTGGTATCACAAAGGAATTATATCCTGATTTATCAATTAAGTTTAACACTTCTATTCAAAGAGTTGAAAGAGCAATTAGACACGCTATTGAGGTATCTTGGCTTAGAGGTGATATTGATCTTATGGAGGATATTTTTGGCCATAGTGTTGATATAGATAGGGCTAAACCAACTAATTCTGAATTTATAGTAACAATTGCAGATAAATTAAGACTTGAAATGATTAATGTAAGTTAGTCGTTTCAAGTTTTTCTTTAATAATTAATAATATTATGCTAAAATGTTTACAGGAGAAAATTATGAAAAAAATTATATTATTAATTTTAGATGGATTTGGAATTCGCAAAAGTGATAATGGTAACGTTATTAGCATGTCTAATATTCCAAATATAAAGAAAATAATGGAAGAGTACCCTATGAGTGAATTAGATGCTAGTGGTGAAGTAGTTGGTCTTCCTAAAGGTGAAAGCGGTAATTGTGAAGCATGTCATATGACAATTGGAGCAGGCAGAACCATTGAACAACCATTAACACTTATTAATAATAAGATAAAGGATAAAAGTTTTTTTGAAAATGATGAATTACTTGATTTAATGGACTTTGTAAATGACAATAATAGTACGTTACATATGATCGGATTAATTTCTTCTAGTAATGTAAATAGTTGTGTTGAACATTTTTATGCTTCAGTAGCTCTTGCTAAAATTAGAAAGGTTAAAAATGTTATATTTCATTTTATAACTGATGGTAAAGAAGCACCTTTGTTTGAAGCAGAAAGTGTTATTACATCTTTTATGGAAAAGATAAATAAACTTAATCTTGGTACAATTGGTACTATATGTGGTAGATATTATGCTATGGATAGTGATAATAATTATGAAAGAGTAAAAAAAGCATATGATGCAATTGTTTATAATGTTGGAAATACATTTACAGATTATAGTAGATGTTTAACTCTACATTATAAAAACAATATTACAGATGAGTTTGTTAATCCAAGTATTATATTAAAGAATAGTAATATTAAAGATGGGGATGGAATATTATTCTTAAATTATAGAACTGAAAATATGAAAGAATTAATTTCTGCTTTTAGCAATGAAGAATTTAATATGTTTAACACTAAAAAGTTCAATAATATTAAATGTGTTTCATTATATAGTGTTTCTGAAGATATTAATGCTGCTTATACTAATGAGACTATATCTAATACATTTGGTAAGTATCTTGCTGATTTAGATTTTAAACAAGCAAGGATATCTGAATCTGAAAGGTATCAACATGTTACTTATTATTTTGATGGTGCAGAAGATATATTTGATAATAATTTATCTAAAATACAGGTTCCTTCTGTTAAAGTACCAAGATATGATGTTAAACCTGAAATGAGTGTTTCTGAAATAACTAGTTCTTTATTAAATATAATGGAAGATGATTATGATTTTATTCTTGTTAATTTTCCAAATCCTGATGTTTTAGGACATACGGGTAATATTCCTGCATGCGTACGTGCACTTGAGAGTATTGATATATGTATAGGGCACATATTAGAAAAAGCACAGGAGAATTTTTATGATGTTGTTATTACATCTGATCATGGAAATATAGAATATATGAAAGATGAAAACGGAAATCTTATTAATAGTCATACAAATAATAAAGTACCATTTATTATTTGCAATAAGGATTATAAATTACAAAAAAATGGTACACTAAAAGATGTAATACCTACATTAACTGATATGTATGAAATTAGCAAACCAAAAGAAATGACTGGTGAAAGTTTACTTATTAAATAAAAACACGAAAGTGTTTTTTATTTACTTTATTAATAATATTTGGTATACTAATATTGTTATAATAAGGAAGTAGGGTGTTAGTGTGAATAATGATATTAACCAAAACAATTTAAATAATAATATAAATATGGGAAATGAAAATGGTGTAACTGTAGTACCGAATCCTGAAGTTGCAACACCAAGTGTAACTCCAGTTGAGCAAGTAGTTCCAGTAGCTCCAACTTCAGCACCTAGTGTTCAACCTGTTATGCCAGAAGTTAACGTGGCTCCAACAGTTGAAGCACCAAGTGTAACTCCAGTTGAGCAGACAGCTCCAGTAGCTCCAGCACCTAGTGTTTCACCAAATGCTCCAGCATCTATGCCTGTTAGTGAAACTCCAAGTACTGTAGTTACAAATACAAATCCTATAAATGAAAATGCACAGGTTCAAGAACCAAATGCTAATATAGAACAACCTGTAAATACTTTTTATGAAAAAGATAAAAAGAAATGGCCTATAGTAGTGTTTGTAATATTATTATTACTAGCAGGAGCCTTTGGATATTACTATTTTGTAATGACTAAGCCAAAAACATTAGTTACAAAAGTAGTAGATGCAATATTCCTAAAAGCAAAAGGATATGATGTATCAAGTTCGCTTACTACTAATGAAATCAATTCTATAAAATTTGATGGCAGTTTGACATTAACTTCTAGTGCTGATGAATATAGTAGCGTAAGTGGTTTAACAGCTAAACTTGGTCTTGGATATGATTTAAAAGATAGTAACAAAAATAAAACTGATATATCTGTTACTTTACAAAATCAAACATTAGTAGATTTTGCTCTTTCAGTAGTAGATGATAAAACATATTTTGATTTTAAAAAAGCGTTATCAAAAGTTGTTTATGTAAAATCTTCAGATGATGAAAGTTCTCTTTCTTTAGATATTCCTACACCAAATGAAGATGAAATCAAAAAGAACTATGATAATACACTATATCTTATAGAAAAAATTAAGAGTACTTTAGTTAATAATATTACTGATAGTAAATTATCTAAGAAAGTTGCATTTAGTGATATTGATGGAAAGAAAACTCCTGTTAATGAAATAACTTATAAGATTGATTATGCAGAATATAAAAAGATAAGTACTGCTATATATAATGAATTAATGAATGATGATAAATCATTAGATGCTTTATCAGGCATTGTTGGTGCTGATAAAGAAACAATTAAAACTATGTTAAAAAACAAAATGGATAACATTAGTGAATTAGATTTAGATGGTGACATCAATGTATCATTAAGTATTGATGCTTTATCAAATAAATTAGTAAAGGCAACTATTAAAGATAATAGTGGAGTAATAACATATGTTAAGAAATCAAATGAAAGCAATATTACATTTGATGCTAAAGATGAAATGAATGTTAAAATCACTATTGATGAAAAAGAAAATAAGGTATTTGCTGATCTAAAAATGATAGATGGTGAAACTGTAGAACGTATGTCAGTAACATTGAAAGTAAATAATATGGATAAAACTGGTATGGATATTTCAACAAGTTTAATATTATATGATACTCAAGATGTTAATAAAGAAGTATTATCTGTAGTTTTACAATTAAATGCTGAATATAACAAAGAGATAGAAAGTGTTAATATAGCTAATGCAGTTGATATTGAAACATTAAGTCCTGAAGAAACGCAAAAGGTAAATGATGTGTTTATGAGTCTAATGGGACTATTTGCATCATTCATACCTGAATAATTTTAGTAAAAACTTAGAAAAAATCAAGAAAAACGCTTGATTTTTTTTATTTTTTCGAATATAATCATATAGAAACGACTGGCGAGGATATGCAAGGTTGCTGATACACCAGGTTAGGTTGAATTAAATCTAATTACATATCAGGTAATTTGCATCTAGCAAGTCTATATTAGAAAATTATAGGCGAAGGAGGAAATTAATATGTCTAAAGACAAAGTAAGAATCAGACTTAAATCTTTTGATCATAGAAGTATTGATCAAGCTGCTGCAAAAATTGTTGAGACAGTTAAGAGAACTGGTGGAGTTGTTAGCGGACCTGTTCCACTACCAACAGAAATTGAAAAGATTACTATTTTGAGAGCTGTTCATAAATATAAAGATTCTCGTGAACAATTCGAAATTAGAACTCACAAAAGATTAATTGATATTACTAACCCTAGTAAAGAAACAATTGATGCTCTTGCACATTTAGATTTACCTAGTGGTGTTGATATCGTAATTAAGAAATAATTAAAGAAAGGAAAGTAAAAATGAAAGGAATCTTAGGACGTAAAGTTGGAATGACTGAAGTCTTCACAACTGACGGAAAATTAGTACCTGTAACTGTTATTCAAGTTGAACCTAATGTTGTAACTCAAATTAAAACAGTTGAAAAAGATGGGTACGATGCAATTCAATTAGGTGCTTTCGATAAAAAAGAAAAAGTATCTAATAAACCAGAAATGGGACATGCTAAAAAAGCAAATACATTACCTAAGCGCTTCTTAAAAGAAATAAGAGGAGTAGATACAACTGCTTATACTCTTGGACAAGTAATTAGCGCAGATGTATTTAAAAAAGGAGACACTGTTGATGTAACTGGTACATCAAAAGGAAAAGGTTTCCAAGGTGTTATTAAGAGATGGAATCAATCTCGTGGACCTGAAACTCACGGATCTACTTACCACAGAAGAGTAGGTTCTCTAGGTACAATGAGACCAATGAGAGTTTTAAAAGGTAAAAAATTACCAGGACATATGGGACATGAAACAATTACAATTCAAAATTTAATGATTGTAGATGTTGATGTTGAAAATAAATACATATTAGTAAGTGGAAATGTTCCAGGAGCTAAAAATTCATTTGTATTTATTCGTGAAGCTGTTAAAGGAGATAAAGCATTTGGTGCTGTTGAATTAGTTTCTTATGAAGAATTAGTTAATGAAACTGCAGTAGAAAATGAAGAAGTTAAAGAAGAAGTCGTTTTAAATGAAACTTCTGAAAATACTACTGAAGAAGTAAAAAATGAAACTGAAGAAGTAACTGAAGAAACTCCTGTAGCAGAAGAAGCTAATGAGGAGGTGTCTGAATAATGGCAAAGACTCAAGTTTTAAATTTAAATGGAGAAAAAGTAAAAGATTTATCTTTAAAAGATAGTGTATGGAATACTGAGGTAAATAGTGCAGTTATGCATGATGCAGTTGTTCTAGCACAAGCATCTATGAGACAAGGAACTGCTAGTACAAAAACTAGAAGTGAAGTGTCTGGTGGAGGACGTAAACCTTATAAACAAAAAGGTACAGGTAATGCAAGACAAGGATCAACACGTAGCCCACAATGGCCAGGTGGTGGAATTGTATTTGGACCTAAACCAAGAAAATATGATAAAAAACAAAATAGAAAAGAAAGAAGATTAGCATTAAGAAGTGCTTTATCATCTAAATTCCAAGATAAAGAATTAGTAGTAGTTGAAAGCTTAGCATTAGCTGATAACAAAACTAAGACATTTAATAAAATGTTAAAAGATCTTAAAATAGATGGAAAAGTATTAGTTGTATTTGATGAAGATAATGATAATTTATTCTATGCTTCTAGAAATAATCAAAACGTTGCTGTAGTTAGTACAGAAGAAATTAATGTTTTAGATTTAGTAGCAACTAATTACTTACTTATTGAAGAAGCTTCTGTTAAAAAATTAGAGGAGGTGCTTAATTAATGAACGTTATCTTAGCACCAGTTATTACTGAAAAAAGTGAAACATTAAAATTACAAAATGTATATGTATTTAAAGTTGCAAAGAATGCTAATAAAACTCAAATTAAAAATGAGATTGAAAAAAGATTCAAAGTTAAAGTATTAAATGTTAATACATTAAATGCAGTACAAAAGAAGAGAAGAGTAGGAAGATATACAGGATTAACAACTGCTTATAAAAAAGCATATGTTAAACTTGCAGAAGGCTCTTCTATAGAATACTAGGAGGTAAAATATGCCAGTTAAGAATTTTAAGCCTAATACTCCTGGAACAAGAGGAATGAGCACATTAGTTAATGATGAAATAACTAAAAGTACTCCTGAAAAGAGTCTTCTTGTTAAAAACAGTAAAACAGGCGGAAGAAATAATCAAGGTAAAATAACTGTTCGTCATATTGGTGGTGGAGTTAGACGTAAATATCGTGTTATTGATTTTAAAAGAAATAAAGATGGTATTGAAGGTAGAGTAGCTTCAATCGAATATGATCCAAACAGAAGTGCTAATATTGCATTAGTAAATTATGTAGATGGTGAAAAAAGATATATAATTGCTCCACTTAACTTAAAAGTTGGAGATAAAATTGAAAGTGGTGAAAATGCTGATATCAAAGTTGGTAATGCATTACCACTAGGAAATATTCCAGTAGGTACTTTAGTTCACAATGTTGAATTAAATCCAGGAGCTGGAGCAAAAATGGCTCGTAGCGCTGGAAGTAGTGTTCAAATCTTAGGTAAAGAAGGTAAATATGTTATCTTAAGACTTAAGAGTGGCGAAACTAGAAAAGTTTTAGCTACATGTAGAGCTACAGTTGGTGAAGTAGGAAATACTGATTATGAACTAGTTCACTTAGGAAAAGCAGGAAGAAAAAGACATATGGGAATTAGACCTACAGTTCGTGGATCTGTTATGAACCCTAATGATCACCCACATGGTGGTGGTGAAGGTAGAGCTCCAGTAGGACGTGCACAACCAATGACTCCTTGGGGTAAACCAGCTCTAGGACTTAAGACTAGAAAAACTAAAAAAGCATCTGAGAAGTTAATCATGACTCGTCGTAAGAAATAAGAAGAAAGGACCGTGAAATAACAAATGTCAAGAAGTTTAAAAAAAGGACCTTACACATTTCCTAGACTTTTAAAAAGAGTTAAAGAGTTAAATGAAAAAGGTAAAAAAGAAGTAATTAAAACTTGGTCAAGACGTTCTACAATTTATCCTGAATTTGTAGGACATACATTTGCAGTTCATAATGGACGTGAATTTATTCCTGTATATGTAACTGAGGATATGGTAGGACATAAACTTGGAGAGTTCTCACTTACTCGTAAGTTTACTGGCCATGCTGGAAGCGGTAAGAAGTAGGAGGTATAAATGGAAACTTATAGTATACATAAAGGAGCACAAATTGCTCCATTAAAAGCAAGAATGACTCTTGATCTTATCAGAGGTAAAAAAGTATCTCAAGCTGAAGCAATCTTACTTACTACTAACACAAAAGCTAGTAGATTAATAATTAAAGTTTTAAATTCTGCAGTAGCTAATGCTGTTAATAACTTTGGAGCTAATAAAGAAGATTTAGTTATAAAGGAAGCTTATATTAGTGAAGGTAGAACTTTAAAAAGAAGAAAAGCTGCTTCTCATTCAAGAGTAGCTAAAAATTATCATAGAACAAGTCATATTTATGTATGTGTTACAGATAATATGCAAAAGAAGGAGGACTAAACATGGGACAAAAAGTAAGTCCAATAGGACTTAGAATTGGTGTTAACAGAGACTGGGAAAGTAAATGGTATGCACCAACTAAGGATTTTGCTAAATATTTAGACAATGATTTAAAAATTAGAAAATATTTAGATAAAGAATTAAAAGGATGTTCAGTTGCTTCTGTAGTAATCGAAAGAAATAATAAAAGAACAAATGTTACAATCAATACATCTAAACCTGGTGTTGTAATTGGCAAAGGTGGAGCTGATATTGAAAAACATAAAAAAACTTTACAAAAACTAACTGGTGAAGAAATCTATTTATCAATTGTTGAAGTTAAGAATCCTGATTTAAACGCTGCATTAGTAGCTGAGGGAATTGCACTTCAAATTCAAAATAGAGCATCATTTAGAGCTGTACAAAAAAGAGCAATTAGAAATACAATGAAAGCAGGAGCAGTTGGTATTAAAGTTGCTGTTTCTGGACGTTTAGCCGGTGCTGAAATGGCTAGAACTGAAACTTATACAGAAGGTACTGTACCTCTACATACTTTAAGAGCTGATATAGATTATGCTCATAAAGAAGCAGATACAATCTATGGAAAAATTGGTGTTAAAGTATGGATTTATAAAGGTGAAATACT
Organism: uncultured Erysipelotrichaceae bacterium; assembly: GCA_902778125.1. GTDB lineage: Bacteria > Bacillota_I > Bacilli_A > RF39 > UBA660 > CAG-1000. The sequence goes on from CACYWH010000009.1 coordinate 19,901, forward strand.
TCCTGCTAAAAAGATAAAGGGAGGTAATGAAAATGTTAATTCCAAAGAGAACTAAATATAGAAAACCTCATAGAGTTAGTTATGAAGGAAAAGCTAAGGGTAATACAGAACTTACTCAAGGTGAATACGGATTAATGGCTAAAGAAGGAGCATACATTACAGCTAGACAAATTGAAGCGGCTCGTATTGCTATGACTCGTCATATGAAAAACTTTAAAAGAGGAAAAGTATTTATAAATATTTTCCCACACTTAGCAAGAACTAAGAAACCTGCTGAGGTACGTATGGGTAGTGGAAAAGGTAATGTTGAAGAATGGGCAGCAGTAGTTAAGGAAGGTAAAATCATGTTTGAAATGACTGATGTTACTGAAGAAATAGCTCGTGAAGCTTTCCGTTTAGCAGGACATAAACTACCAATCAAAACAAAATTTGTAGCAAAGGAAGTGGCTAAATAATGATAAAGATGACAGAAATTAGAAAATTAACCACTGAAGATTTAAATAAAAAATTAGAAGAAAATAAGAAAGAATTATTTAATTTAAAATTTGCTCTTTCAACTGGTAATTTAGAAAAACCTCATAGAATTAAAGAATTAAGACATGAAGTTGCTAAAATTAAAACAGTTTTAAGAGAAAGAGAATTAAATGAGAGTAAGGAGGAAGCTAAGTAATGGAAAAGACTAAACAAGAAATAGTTGGAAAAGTTGTTAGTGCAACAAACAATAAAACAATCACAGTTGCTGTTGTAACTTATAAAAAGCATCCACTTTACAATAAAAATGTTAAAACTACTAAAAAATATGCAGTACATGATGAAGAGAATAAAGCTAAAGTTGGAGATACTATTAAAGCTGTATCTTCACGTCCTCTATCTAAAACAAAACATTTTGTATTAGAAAGCATTATTGAGGAAGCTGTTATTCTTTAATAAGAAAGGAGAGAGTTATGATACAACCAGAAAGCCGTTTAAAGGTAGCTGACAATTCAGGCGCTCGTGAAATCTTAGTAATCAGAGTACTTGGTGGAAGCAAAGTTAAATATGGTAATATTGGAGATGTTGTTGTTGGAACTGTTAAGAAAGCAATACCAAGTTCAAATACTCCAAAAGGAAAAGTAGTAAAAGCTGTTATTGTTAGAACAGTAGAAGGCGTTAGAAGAGCTGACGGAAGTCATATTAAGTTTGAGGATAATGCCTGTGTATTAATAAAAGATGATAATAGTCCTGTAGGAACTCGTGTTCTAGGACCTGTTGCTCGTGAACTTCGTGATAAAAACTACATGAAAATTGTTTCACTAGCTCCAGAAGTGTTATAGGAGGAATATTATGAAGATGAAAGTTGGAGATAATGTTCGTGTAATTACAGGAACTAATAAAGGAAAAGAAGGTAAAGTCTTAAAAATATTTAGAAAAGAAGGTAGAGTTGTTGTTGATGGTGTAAATGTTGTTAAAAAACATATGAAACCAAATAGAACAAATGAAACTGGTGGAATTTTAGAAGTTGAAGCTCCTATCCACATTTCTAATGTTAAGGTTTTAACTAAAGAAACTAAAAAAGAAGAAAAAGTAAAAGAATCTAAAAAAGAAGTAAAAAAGGAAGTTAAAGAAAAGAAAGCTTCTAAGAAAAAAGAAACTAAAGAAAGTAAGTAGGTGAATTATGGAAACATTAAAAAAATTATATGAAGAAGAAATAGTTCCAAATTTAACTAAAAAGTTTAACTACACTACTAAAATGCAAGTTCCACGTTTAGAAAAAATAGTTCTAAATATGGGTGTTGGAGATGCTATTAGTGATCAAAAATATTTAGATGCTGCTGTTCGTGACTTAGAAGCAATTGCTGGTCAAAAACCAGTTATTACAACTGCTAAAAAGTCTATCGCAGGTTTCAAACTTAGAGAAGGAAATAAAATTGGATGTAAAGTTACTTTAAGAGGTGACAATATGTATAACTTCTTAAATAAATTAATAACAATTGCTCTTCCTCGAGTTAGAGATTTCAGAGGAATATCTAAAAATAGTTTTGATGGAAGAGGTAATTATACTCTTGGAATTAGAGAACAATTAGTATTTCCTGAAGTAGAATATGATCAAGTTATAAAAGTTAGAGGTTTAGATATTGTTATGGTAACAACTGCTAAAACAAATGAAGAAGCTCTAGCGTTATTAACTGAATTTGGATTACCTTTTAGAAAATAAGAAAGGAAATATTTATGGCAAAGAAAAGTAAAGTTATATCTCAACAAAGAGGTAGCAAATTCTCTACTAGAAATTATACAAGATGCACTAGATGTGGACGTCCACATGGTGTACTTAGCAAATTTGGTCTATGCCGTATTTGCTTTAGAGAACTTGCTTATAAGGGACAAATTCCAGGCGTTAAGAAATCAAGCTGGTAATTTGTAAAAAAATATAAAATAAACCACACATTAACAGAGGTGTTAATAAGAAGGGAGGACCTATAATGGTTAATGACACTGTAGCAGATATGCTTACAAGAATTCGTAATGCTAATGCTATGAAGTATAAAACAGTAGAAATACCTGGTACTAAAATGACTAAGGGTATTGCTGATATTTTAACTAAAGAAGGATTTATAGCTGGATATGAAGTTAACAAATTAGCTGTTGGTGAAATGTTAGTTGTAAATCTTAAATATTCAAAAACTAAAGAAAGAGTAATCAATGGCTTAAAGAGAATTAGTAAACCAGGATTACGTGTATATGCTAAGGCTGATGAAATGCCAAGAGTTCTTAATGGACTTGGAATTGCAATTGTTTCAACATCAGAAGGATTAATGACTGATAAAGAAGCAAGAGCAAAGAAAATTGGTGGAGAAGTTTTAGCTTACATATGGTAGGTGTGTTATGAGTAGAATCGGAAATAGAGTATTAACTATTCCTGCTGGAGTAGAAGTAACAATTGATGGAAATAAAGTAACAACTAAAGGACCAAAAGGAACATTAGAATTCAATTTTAAGAATGAAAATGTTGATGTAAAAGTTGAAGGTGCTAGTGTAGTTGTATCTAGAAAAAATGATTTAAAAGTTTCTAAACAATTACATGGTACTACAAATTCAGTTATTAATAATATGATGGTTGGTGTAAGTGAAGGATTCAAGAGAGAATTAGAAATCAACGGTGTTGGTTATAGATTCCAAGTACAAGGAAATAAAGTAATTATTACTGCTGGATATTCTCACCCAGTTGAATTAGTTATTCCTGAAGGTATTAAAGTTGAAATGCCTGACAAATCAACTACAGAATTAGTAATAAGCGGATATGATAAACAAGCAGTTTCTGAATTTGCTGCTAATATAAGAAAAGTAAGAGGACCAGAGCCATATAAGGGTAAAGGTATTAAGTTCAAAGAAGAACATATCCGTCGTAAAGAAGGAAAGAAAGCTGCATAGGAGGTAAAAGATAATGATAAAAAAAGAATCAAAAAATGTATCAAGAGTTAAAAGACATGAAAAAATCAGAAGAACATTGTCTGGAACTAATGAAACTCCTAGACTTTGTGTTTTCAGAAGTAATGCTGGTATTTATGCACAATTAATAGATGATGTTAAAGGTGTAACACTAGCAAGCTCATCTTCTTTAGAACTAAAACTTAAGGGTAATAATCTTGAAACTGCTAGTGCAGTAGGTAAAGATATTGCAGAAAAAGCTAAAAAAGCTAAGATTAAAACAGTAGTGTTTGATCGTGGTGGTTATCTATATCATGGACGTGTTAAAGCATTAGCTGAAGCAGCTCGTGAAAATGGATTACAATTCTAGGGAGGAAATTATGAACGAAAATAAAAGAAATACTCGTGAACCTAAGAAACTTTATGAAGATAAAATTATATCTATAGGTAAAGTTACTAAAGTTACACAAGGTGGACGTAATTTTAGATTTTCAGCTACTGTTGCAGTAGGAGATAGAAAAGGTAAAGTTGGAATTGGTACTGGTAAAAGTAAAGAAATTCCTGTTGCTGTAAGTAAAGCTATCAAGGAAGCTGAAAAGAATATAATTCATGTTAATTTAGTAGATGGAAGAACAATATCTCACGAAGTAACTGGTGTATGTGGAGCTGCTAAAGTTTTAATTAGACCAGCTAAAGAAGGACGTGGAATTATTGCTGGTGGATCTTCAAGAATTGTTTTAGAACTTGCAGGTGTTAAAGATGTAGTTGCTAAATCATTAGGAAGCAATACAAAAATTAATACTGCTAAAGCAACAATTGAAGCATTAAGTTCTCAAAGAACTATTGAACATGCTGCTGAATTACGTGGAAAAACAGTTGAGGAGGTCTTAAAATAATGAAATTACATGAATTAAGTGTTGTTGATGGATCAACTCATAGAAGAAAAGTTGTTGGACGTGGACCAGGAAGTGGACATGGTAAAACATCTGGACGTGGTGAAAAAGGACAAAAAGCTAGAAGTGGTGGAGGAGTACATGCTTGGTTTGAAGGTGGACAAACTCCATTATATAAAAGATTACCTAGACGTGGATTTTCTAACGCAAGATTCACTCGTAGATATGCAATCGTTAACGTATCAGATTTAAATAGATTTAAAGATGGAGAAACAGTTACTCCTGAATTATTACTTGAATCTGGACTTGTTAAAAAAGAACTTTGTGGAATCAAAGTTTTAGGAAATGGTAAATTAGAAAAGAAATTAACAGTTAAAGCTAATGTATTTACTAATACTGCTATTACTAAGATTGAAGAAATGGGTGGAACTACGGAGGTGATTTAAGATGTTTGCTACATTTAAGCAAATATTTAGATCTTCTAACAAAGATTTAAGAATAAGAATATTATTCACATTAGGTGCATTATTCATATTCGCACTTGGTAATTCTATAACTATACCTGGTATGAATGTTGTATCAGATGATATAGGATTCTTAGAATTATTTAATGCTATGAGTGGTGGAGGACTTAAGCAATTTTCAATATTTGCTTTAGGTGTTATGCCATATATTAGTGCATCTATCGTAATTCAAATATTACAAATGGATATCATTCCCTACTTTAAAGAGTTAAAAGAAATGGGAGAAGAAGGAAGAAGAAAAATATCTAAAATAACTAGATATCTAGGATTAGGCGTTGCATTTATTCAAGGTTTCTTCTATCCAATGATGTTTTTAGGAAAGAGTGCTATGGAACCTATTGGTTTCTTAAGAATAGCATTAATCCTAACAGCTGGTACTGCCTTCCTATTATGGTTGGGAGATGAAATAACTAATAAAGGAATTGGAAATGGTGTATCATTATTAATCATGGCAGGTATTGTTAATACATTACCTAGCATGTTTGTAACAGTATTTACATCTTTAATTCCAGGAGCATCTAATGCATTAATAGCATGGATTAAATTTGCAGTATTTATATTATTATATTTACTAATAGTTGTTGGAATTATATGGGTTGAAAATGCTGAGAGAAGAATACCAATTCAGTATTCAAATAGAAGTTCTGGAAGTTATGGTGGACAACAAACATTCTTACCACTAAAGCTTAATTCAGCAAGTGTAATGCCTGTAATTATTGCTAGTGTTATTATGGGAATCCCATCAATAATACAAATGTTTGCTAAAGATAATGTTAAATTAACTACATTTATTACTAACTATTTATCAACATCAAAACCAGTAGGTTTTATACTATATATAGTATTAATAATTGCATTTACTTATATTTATACATTCTTAACTATTAATCCAGAAGAATTATCTAAAAACTTAAATAAGAATGGTGGTTATATTCCTGGTATTAGACCTGGAAAGGAAACTAAGGAATATATATCTAAAATACTTGCAAGAATAACATTTATGGGTGCTATATTTATTGCACTACTTGCTGCAATACCAAATATATTTACATCTATAACTAAATTACCAGATGCAGTTAAATTAGGTGGAACATCTATATTAATCGCAGTTGGAGTTATTCTTGAAACATATAAGCAACTTGAAAGTTCTGTTGCATCAAGAAATTATAATAGGAGATAATATGAATTTAATTTTAATTGCTGCACCTGCAGCTGGTAAAGGTACATTAGCATCAATGCTAAATGAGAAATATGGGTTAATCTGTATTTCTGCAGGTGAACTTTTAAGAGGTGTTGACCCAACAACTGAACTTGGGAAAAAAATAAGAGAAATTCAATCAAGACGTGAACTTGTAGATGATTCAATTACAAATGAGTTAATGAAACAAAGATTGATGCAAGATGATATTAAGAATGGATTTATTCTTGATGGATATCCAAGACGTATGGCTCAAGTTGAAGCTGTCACTGAGATGATGAAAGAGTTAAATCTAAAAATTGATAAAGCTATATTAATGAATATAGATTATGAGACTGGCCTTAAGAGAACAATAGGAAGAAGAATTTGTCCTAATTGTAAAAAAACATATAATGTTTTAACTGGTGTTAATACACCTAAAGTTGAAAATATGTGTGATGATTGTAATGTTGAATTAACTTTAAGAAACGATGATAATGAAGAAACTTATAAAGCTGGTTATGCAACATTTATGCAAAATTGTCCAGCAGTAATTGAATATTATAAAAATCGTAATATGCTAATTGAATTAGATGCTACAGGTTCTGCTGATGACACAATGAGACAGTTAGAGAATATTTTAAAGGAAGTTAAAAATGATTAGTATTAAAACAGAACAAGAAATTGAATTAATAAGAAAATCTTGTAAAATAACACATGGTGTTTTATCAAGTCTTAAAGATTTTATAAAACCAGGAGTAACAGCAAAAGAGATAGACAAATTTGCATATGACTATATAACTAGTCATGATGCTACTCCTGCATTTCTTGATTATGAAGGGTTTCCAGCAACAGCTTGTATTAGTATTAATGATGTAGTTGTTCATGGAATCCCTGATGATACTGTCATTAAAGACGGAGATATTGTCAAAGTTGATATGGGTGCTATTTATAAAGGATATTATTCTGATTCTGCATATACTTATATAGTTGGTAAAACTAGTAAAAAAGTTCGTAAGTTTGTGCATGATACAGAAAAAGCTTTATATAATGGTATTTCAGTTATCAAAGAAGGAATTAAACTAAATCAAGTATGCTCTGCAATAGGTAGAGTGGCTCGTGAGAATCATTATGGAGTATTTACTTGTTTAACTGGACATGGAGTTGGACGTGAATTACATGAAGATCCTTATATACCTAACTATAGTAATCATGAGAGTGAAGGTATAATATTAAAAGCAGGTATGGTACTTGCAATAGAGCCAATGTTTAGTTTAGGAACAAAGGAAGTATGGCTTCTTCCAGATGAATGGGGAATTGTTACTCAAGATGGAAGTTTAGCTGCACACTTTGAACATACAGTTCTCGTAACTAAAGATGGTTATGAGATATTAACAGGAGAGTGAAAAATGGCCAAGGAAAAAGACGGTTATATTGAGCTTGAAGGAAAGGTATTAGAAGTTATACCTGGAGGAAAATTCAAGGTACAACTAGATAATGGGCATGTAGTAGAAGCTCACGTTTCTGGGAAAATGCGTTTAAACATGATTCGTATTTATCCAGGTGATACTGTGCTTATGGAAATACCAATTTGTGATTTAACACGTGGGCGTATAATATATAGAAAGTAATGGAGGGATTAAAGTGAAAGTAAGACCATCAGTAAAAAAGATTTGTGACAAGTGTAAAATAATTAAAAGAAACGGAAAAGTTTGGGTAATTTGTGAAAATCCTAAACATAAACAAAGACAAGGTTAAGTAGGAGGAAAATATGGCACGTATTAAAAATATTGACTTACCAAAAAATAAAAGGATAGTAGTAGCACTTACTTATATTTATGGAATTGGTCCATCAAGAGCACATCAAATTTGTACAGATGCAAAAGTTTCAGAAGATACTAGAACTGATAATTTAACTGTTGAAGAAATTAATCGTTTAAGAGCTGAAGCTGATAAATATGTATTAGTTGGTGACTTAAAAAGAGAAGTTGAAATGAATATTAAGACTAAGATGGAAATTAATTCTTATCAAGGTACAAGACATAAAAAAGGCTTACCAGTAAGAGGTCAACATACAAGTAGAAATGCTAGAACTCGTAAAGGTAAAGGTAAGACTATTGCTAATAAGAAGAAATAGGAGGGATAACTTATGGCTTATAATAGAAGAAAAAGAAAAGCAAAGAGAGATATCACTGAAGGTCAAGCACATATTCACTCTACATTTAATAACACAATCGTAACTATTACTGATAATGATGGTGGCGTAATAAGCTGGGCATCTTCAGGAACAGTAGGATATAAAGGAAGTAAAAAGAAAACTCCTTTTGCTGCTGGTATGTCTGCAGAAGCTGCTGGTAAAGCTGCTTATGATTTAGGAATTAGAAAAGTAGAAGTATTCGTTAAAGGAATTGGCGGAGGACGTGAAACTGCAGTTAGAAGTTTACAAACAGCTGGACTTGAAATTACTGCTATTAATGATGTTACACCAGTACCACATAATGGATGTAGACCACCTAAGAGAAGACGTATATAGTTAGGAAAGGGGAATAAATATCATGTTAAAATTTATTAAACCAGATTATAAAGTTAATGAATATGTAGAAAGTAATTATTATGGAAAATTTGTTTTAGAACCACTTGAAAGAGGTTTTGGAACAACTATAGGAAACGCTCTTAGAAGAGTTATGCTATCTAGTTTAGAAGGTAGTGCAATTACTGATATTAAAATTGAAGGTGTAATGCACGAATTCCAAAAAATGGATGGAGTAGTAGAAGACGTAACTGAAATAATTTTAAATTTAAAGAAATTAGTATTAAAAAATCATAGTGAAAATGATCAAGTATTACACTTAAAAGCTACTAAAGAGGGAGAAGTACATGCTAAAGATATTGATAAGAATTCTGAAGTAGATATTATCAATCCTGATTTATTAATAGCAACATTATCAAAGGGTGGATCCCTTGATATGACTATGACTGTTTCAAATGGTCGTGGATATGTTGATGGAAAAGTTAATGCTGTAGCAGTTAAAGATGTAGTAGGTGCAATTGGAATTGATTCTTTATATAGTCCAATTGAAAGAGTAAGCTATGAGGTTGAAAGTGCTCGTGTAGGACAAAAAGATAATTATGATAAATTAATATTAAATGTTTGGACTAATGGAGCAATTAAACCTGAAGAAGCAGTTGCAAGAGCAGCTAAAATCATTATTGATCACTTTGAAGTTATTACTGATTTACATAATTTAACTGGACTTGAAAGTGTTTTAGCTGATAAAGAAGAAAATTCAGTTCAAAAGACATTAGAAACTCCTATTGAAGAATTAGATTTATCTGTAAGAGCATATAATTGCTTAAAGAGAGATGCAATTCATACATTACAAGATTTAACATCTAAGAGTGAAGCTGAAATGATGAAAATTAGAAATCTTGGTAAGAAGTCATTAAAAGAAGTATTAGATAAAGTTAGAGATATGGGACTAAAGTTCCGTGACGAAGATTAGGAGGATAAAATGGCATTATATAGAAAATTAAATAGAGAAACTCGCGTAAGAAGAAGTATTTTATCTGGCCTTACTAAAAATGTTTTAGAATATGGTTATGTTGAAACAACACAAGAACGCGCTAAAGAAGTTCGTAAATTTGTTGATAAAATGATAACATATGCTAAAAAAGGTGATTTAGTAGCTAGAAGAAAAGCACTTGCTTTCTTAAATAATGATAATGAACTTGTTAAAAAATTATTTAATGAATATGCTAGTAAATATGCTGATAGAAAAGGTGGATATACTAGAATCATTAAACTTAAAGAAAGAGTTGGAGACGACGCTTTAATAGTTCGTTTAGAATTAGTGTAATTAGGTTGTTTATACAACCTTTTTATTTTACATTAATAAATTTAAAGTACTTTATTTATAAAAATATTTGTAGTATAATTACATACAGAATAGGGTGATATAAATGAAGGATGAAGAAACTAAAAAAACAAAAAGGGTAACTAAAAAAACAACTAAGAAATTAGATGATACTCCTAAAGTTAAGAAAACAGTTTCTAAAAAAGTTATTAAAAAAGAAGAACCTGTTAAAGAAGTAGAAAACAAAGTAGAAGAAAAGGTAACAGATAGTCATAAAAATCTAGAATTTACTTTAGTTGAAGTAATTGTTATTATTCTTATAACTGCTGCTTTAGTTAGTTTATCAAGTGGATTAATAGTATTAAAGTTTTATAATAAACTTGAAGATAATCCTATTAGAGGAAATGTTGATAGTTCTAATGAGATATTAGAAAATTATAATTATATATTAGAAAACTATGTAGATGATATTGATGCTAATGCTTTATCCGATGCAGCAATACAAGGAATGTATAATTATTTAGAAGATGAATATAGTATGTATTTACCAAAAGATACTACCGATTCACTTCAAAAGCAATTGGCAGGTAAATATAGTGGCGTTGGTATTGAAATAACTATGAATGAACAAAATCAAATTGTTATAAATAGAACATTTACAGATTCACCTGCTTATAAGGCTGGTCTTAAAAAAGGAGATATTCTTATTAAGTTAGATGATACAGATTTATCTGATAAAGATACTCAATATGTTGCATCTACTATACAAGAAAGTGATAAAGCAGAATTTAATATTACTTATTTAAGAGATGGTAAAGAAGCAACTGTTAAATTAGTTAGAGAATTAATTGAAATTGATTCAGTTTTATCTAGTGAATATGGAAATGTTGGATATTTAAAAGTTGATACATTTTCAGGAGTAACTGTGGATCAAATTAAAACTAAATTAGATTCATTTAGTAAAAATGTAAATTCCTTAGTAATTGATTTAAGAGACAATACAGGTGGTTATCTAACTGCTGCTCACGATATTTCAGAATTATTTCTTGAAAAAGGTAGTGTTATATATCAAATAAAGGACAAAGATGGAAATATTACTAAGTATAAAGCAAGCAATGGAGTATATAAACATTTTAATAAAATAACAGTTCTAATTAATGAAAATAGTGCTTCTGCATCAGAAATATTAACACTAGCTTTAAAAGAAAATTTAGGTGCTTCTGTTGTAGGAACAAAATCATTTGGAAAAGGAACTGTACAAGAAACTAAAATGTTAAACAGTGGAGCTATGGTAAAATATACTACATCTTATTGGTTAAGCCCAAAAGGGAATTCAATTAATAAGATAGGTATTGTACCTGATTATGAAGAAACAGATCCTAATAATCAATTAGAAAAAGCAATAACAGTAACAAAATAGTTACTGTTTTTACTTTACACTCAAAAATTATTAAAAATAGTAAATAATAAATATATATGATAAAATAGAAATGTGAAAGAGGTGTCTTATGAATATAAAAGTAGGAGACACACTTGTAATTCATTGTTATAAACATAATGGAGCAATTCATAAATCATGGACAATTGCTTATGTGCTAGATGTAAAAGAAGATTATATAGTACTCGGAAACGAAAATGTTTTAGTTACTAAACAAGATGGAAGAACATGGAGAACAAAAGAACCAGCAATAATGTTCTTTTATAAGAATAGATGGTTTAATATAATAGCTCAGCTAAAAGCAAATGGTTTATTCTATTACTGCAATATAGCAAGTCCATATGTAATTGATGAAGGAGTCATTAAATATATTGATTATGATTTAGATTTAAGAGTATTTAATGATGGTGCATTTAAAATATTAGATAGGAATGAATATAATTATCATAAGAAATTAATGAACTATCCAAAAGAAATCAATTATATAATAAAAGAGGAACTATCATCATTAATAGAGATGAAAAAAGCAAGTGAGTTTCCATTTGATTCAAATGCAATTGAATACTATTACAACATATTTAAAAAAATAACAAGTAATAGTAAAAAGTAGTAAACATTTGCAAAAAAAAGGAATAAGATATATAGAAAGCATTAGAAATAATGCTTTTTATAATTTTTTTAAAAAAGATGTTGACATTGCAATTTGAAAGTGTTATATTAATTGAGCACTTGCGAAAAAGTAGCAAAATGATATAATATTGGATCAAATGAGTTTAAAATTTAATTTTTACCCAGTAAAATCAGTAAAAATTAAAAAAATGTCAAAAAAAATAGAAAATTGTAAAAAAGTTGTTGACATTGTAATTTGAAAATGTTATATTATATGAGCAACCGAAGGAAATAAGCCTTTCGATTGCGAATGATCTTTGAAAACTAAGTAAAATAATGAGTTTTGTAGACAGGATTAAATAATGAAATCAATTCTTTAACAATAAAAAGAATTTTTTATTGAGAGTTTGATCCTGGCTCAGGATTAACGCTGGCGGCATGCCTAAGACATGCAAGTCGAACGGAACACCCCATTGAAATTGGAATGAAATTGAGAAGCTTGCTTCAAAATGGAATGAAGATGGATTTGGATCCTGTGTTCAGTGGCGAACGGGTGAGTAACACGTGGGTTACCTGCCTCTAAGTTGGGGATAACAGTTAGAAATGATTGCTAATACCGAATGTGCTAGTAATAGTAAAGGCGCTTTCAAGCGTCGCTTAGAGATGGGCCTGCGGCGTATTAGCTAGTTGGTGGGGTAACGGCCTACCAAGGCGACGATGCGTAGCCGGACTGAGAGGTTGAACGGCCACACTGGGACTGAGACACGGCCCAGACTCCTACGGGAGACAGCAGTTAGGAATATTCGGCAATGGGGGAAACCCTGACCGAGCAATGCCGCGTGTGAGATGAAGGTCCTCTGGATTGTAAATCACTTTTATTTGGGAAGAACTGTGAGTATAGGAAATGATGCTCACTTGACGGTACCTTTTGAATAAGCCCCGGCTAACTACGTGCCAGCAGCCGCGGTAATACGTAGGGGGCGAGCGTTATCCGGATTTATTGGGCGTAAAGCGTGTGTAGGCGGTTTATTAAGTCTGGGATGAAAGGCTATGGCTTAACCATAGTTTGTTCTGGAAACTGGTAGACTAGAGTGCAGTAGAGGCAATTGGAATTCATAGTGTAGCGGTGGAATGCGTAGATATTATGAGGAACATCAGTGGCGAAGGCGAATTGCTGGGCTGTTACTGACGCTGAGACACGAAAGCGTGGGGAGCAAATAGGATTAGATACCCTAGTAGTCCACGCCGTAAACGATGAGCACTAAGTGTCGGGCAACCGGTGCTGAAGTTAACACATTAAGTGCTCCGCCTGAGTAGTACGGTCGCAAGACTGAAACTCAAAGGAATTGACGGGTACCCGCACAAGCGGTGGAGCATGCCGTTTAATTCGAAACTACGCGAAGAACCTTACCAAGACTTGACATCCCCGGCAAAGCTATAGAAATATAGTGGAGGTTACCCGGGTGACAGGTGGTGCATGGTTGTCGTCAGCTCGTGTCGTGAGATGTTCGGTTAAGTCCGCTAACGAGCGCAACCCTTGTCATTAGTTACTAACATTTAGTTGAGAACTCTAATGAGACTGCCGGTATTAAACCGGAGGAAGGTGGGGATGACGTCAAATCATCATGCCCCTTACGTCTTGGGCAACAGGCGTGCTACAATGGCTGGTACAATGAGCTGCAAACCCGCGAGGGGGAGCTAATCTAAAAAGCCAGTCTTAGTTCGGATTGAAGTCTGCAACTCGACTTCATGAAGCTGAAATCGCTAGTAATCCTGGATCAGAATGCCAGGGTGAATACGTTCTCGGGTATTGTACACACCGCCCGTCAAGGCATGGGAGTCGGTAATATCCAAAGTCGGTAGCCTAACCCGCAAGGGAGGGGGCCGCCTAAGATAGGACCGGTGACTGGGCTTAAGTCGTAACAAGGTATCCCTACCGGAAGGTGGGGATGGATCACCTCCTTTCTATGGAGTTATTCTTATAGAAAAAGCATCGTTTTGCTGATTTAGATGTTTAACAACAAATCAGTACGTAGAACCTATCTACAAACATTTAAAAGTTATTTTACTTAGCTTTGAGAGATCATTAATTGACTCTCAAATTTATTGTAGTTTATACAATAATTGTTCTTTGAAAACTTGGTAATGTGATATGTATATATTATTTAACGAGCAATATATACAGAGTAATTTTTCTAGAGTAATCTAAATTATTTAGATATTAAGAAATCTTATCTCATCAAATTAGGAATTGTAAGTGGTTAAATTAATAAGGGCGCATGGTGGATGCCTTGGCATTAGAAAACGATGAAGGACGTGGCAAACTACGATATGCCTCGGGGAGATGTAAGCAATCTTTGATCCGGGGATTTCCGAATGAGGCAACTCAATAACGGCAAACCGTTATTATCATATAATGAATTCATAGTTATATGAGGGTAACCCAGTGAACTGAAACATCTTAGTAACTGGAGGAAAAGAAAGAAAAATCGATTACCTTAGTAGTGGCGAGCGAAACGGTAACAGCCCAAACCAATCTTAGGATTGGGGTTGTAGGACTTCACGATTAAGAAGTTATAAATTTACAATATAGCAGAATATTCTGGAAAGAATATCCATAGAAGGTGATAGACCTGTATGCGAAATATTGTGAACTTTGTGAAGTATCCTGAGTAAGTCGGGACACGTGTAATCTTGACTGAATCTGCGGGGACCATCCCGTAAGGCTAAATACTCTCTAATGACCGATAGTGAACAAGTACCGTGAGGGAAAGGTGAAAAGAACCCCGGGAGGGGAGTGAAATAGAGCGTGCCTTTTGCAGAATGAGCCGGCGAGTTATGTTATCGTGCGAGGTTAAGAAGAAGATTCGGAGCCGTAGCGAAAGCGAGTCTTAATAGGGCGAATTAGTACGATGATATAGACCCGAAACCGAGTGATCTATCCATGAGCAGGTTGAAGTTGGGGTGATACCTAATGGAGGACCGAACCCACGTGTGTTGCAAAACGCGGGGATGACTTGTGGATAGCGGAGAAATTCCAATCGAACTCGGATATAGCTGGTTCTCCCCGAAATAGGTTTAGGCCTAGCCTTCTAATTAGCTACCTGGAGGTAGAGCACTGAATACGGAATGGCCGCGTCTAGCGGTACTGACTGTAATCAAACTCCGAATGCCAGGCAAGTATGTAGAGGAGTCAGTGTATGGGTGATAACGTCCATACGCGAGAAGAGATGAATCCGGACCATCGGTTAAGGTCCCAAAGTTTATGCTAAGTGGAAAATGATGTGGAGTCGCACGAACAGCTAGGAGGTTGGCTTAGAAGCAGCCATCCTTTAAAGAGTGCGTAATAGCTCACTAGTCGAGTGGCTCTGCGCAGAACATGTACCGGGGCTTAAGCATAACACCGAAACTGTGGATGTTGGTTTTCCAACATGGTAGGGGAGCGTTCCAAGGGCGTTGAAGATAGATCGTGAGGACTATTGGAGCGCTTGGAAGTGAGAATGCCGGCGTGAGTAACGTAAGGAAGGTGAGAATCCTTCCCACTGATTGACTAAGGGTTCCTGGGTCAAGTTCGTCTTCCCAGGGTAAGTCAGGACCTAAGGCGAGGCCGAAAGGCGTAGTCGATGGACAACAGGTTTATATTCCTGTACCACCTATATGACTGATGGAGTGACAAAGAAGGCTAGTCAGAGCCAATTATTGGATTTTGGTCTAAACACAAAGAGGTGTTGGGTAAGCAAATCTACCAACTATTAACCTTGAAGTGTGATGGGGAAAAAGTTCTTCGGAACTTCAACTCTGATGAAGCCATGCTTTCAAGAAAAACTTCTAGGGCTAATCTTATAGGTGCCTGTACTCAGAACCGACACTGGTAGTCAAGGAGAGAATCCTAAGGTGAGCGAGATAACTATGGTTAAGGAACTCGGCAAAATGACCCCGTAACTTCGGAATAAGGGGAGGTGTAGCGATACACCCGCAGAAAATAGGCCCAGGCAACTGTTTACCAAAAACACAGGTCTCTGCTAAAGCGTAAGCTGATGTATAGGGGCTGACGCCTGCCCAGTGCTGGAAGGTTAAGAGGAGATGTTAGTTGGACGCAAGTCGATAACAACGAAGCTTCGAATTGAAGCCCCAGTGAACGGCGGCCGTAACTATAACGGTCCTAAGGTAGCGAAATTCCTTGTCAGGTAAGTTCTGACCCGCACGAAAGGCGTAATGAACAGGACAAAAAGACCCCGTGGAGCTTTACTGCAACTTGATATTGAAATCAGATGTATCATGTAGAGGATAGGTGGGAGATATTGAAGTTAGGACGCCAGTCCTAATGGAATCATCCTTGGAATACCACCCTTGTTATGTTTGACTTCTAACTTTCGCCCCTTATCTGGGTGGAGGACAGTGTCTGGTGGGCAGTTTGACTGGGGCGGTCGCCTCCCAAAGAGTAACGGAGGCGTTCAAAGGTTCCCTCAGAATGGTTGGAAATCATTCGTAGAGTGTAATGGCAGAAGGGAGCTTAACTGCGAGACCTACAAGTCAAGCAGATACGAAAGTAGGACATAGTGATCTTGCGATCCCGAATGGAAGGGTCGTTGCTTAACGGATAAAAGTTACCCCGGGGATAACAGGCTGATCCCACCCAATAGTTCATATAGACGGTGGGGTTTGGCACCTCGATGTCGGCTCGTCGTATCCTGGAGGTGGAATCGCTTCCAAGGGTTGGGCTGTTCGCCCATTAAAACGGCACGCGAGCTGGGTTCAGAACGTCGTGAGACAGTTCGGTCTCTATCCGTAGTGGGCGTTAGAAAATTGAGGAGAGCTTTTCCTAGTACGAGAGGACCGGAAAGGACGAACCGATGGTGTATCTGTTGTCACGCCAGTGGCAGTGCAGAGTAGCTATGTTCGGAAGGGATAATCGCTGAAGGCATCTAAGCGAGAAGCCCACTCCAAGATGAGTTTTCTCTATCTTTAAGATATAAGATCCCTTGTAGACGACAAGGTTGATAGGTTAGATGTGTAAGCATAGTGATATGTTGAGCTGACTAATACTAATAGATCGACAATTTAATCATTTATTAATTTGAGTAATCACATTATCTTGTTTTCAGAGAACGATTATGGTATAATACTGTTAATTGGTGACAATAGCAAAGTGGATACACCTCTTCCCATACCGAACAGAGAAGTTAAGCACTTTTACGGCGAAAATAGTGTAAGCGAAGATAGCAAGTTGCCAATTTTTTTTTGCAATAAAATCCTTAATACATTTAGGATTTTTAATTTTCTAACAAGTTATTAACAATTAAAAATGGTAAGTTTATTCACTTACCATTTTATTTTCCATTAAGAAGTTTTTTAAATCTTCAAAATTTTTAATATCTTTTTTAGTATTTACTAATTTATTGTTATCTACTAATATCACATAAGGTAAATAACCAGTATAATCTTTTAACTCATATGTTGTCTTATAAACATTTTTAACAGTATCATTTAAATCATCTAATTCTATATAATATTCTTTAATATCGAATTTGGCTTCATCAAGACCTTTTTTGATTTCTTCACATCTTTTAGAAGTTTTAACACATAAGATTGTTAATACCTTAGTAGATCTATTGTCTATCATCCATTGTTTAGCTTCTTCAGGTATTTCAGTATTTTCTTCGACTTCTTTAGTTATTTCTTCAACTCTTTCTTTTTCTTTTTGAATCATTATTTCTTCTTGAGTTTGACATCCTGTTAGAAGTAATAATGCGCATAAGCTTGTGATTAATAATTTCTTTTTCACTTTCATCTTCACCATAAAAAGTATATTATAATTTTACATATTTTTCAATAAATATATGCTAAAATTATATTGGTGATAATTGTGAAAGAAAAACTAACATTAAAAAAAGATATAAAAGTTATATTATTTCTTTTATTATTGATAACAATTACAATATATATATTTTTACAGAATAATGTTACTAATAGAAATTTTGATAATGTTAGTACCGATGAACCTAAAATAAATTATGAAATAACAGATACATTTGAAAGTGATTCAGATATAATTGAGAAGATTTTTGCAAATGGTATGAATCAAGAAGATTATAAAAAAATATTTGAAAATGAATCTATTAATATGAATAATACTGGTGAATATGAAAAAATTGATTATGATTTTGAAAATATAATGCATTATTCTGATTTTGAAAAATATTTAAATGAACTATCAAAAGTAGATATAATCAATTTATATAAAATAGGTTCTTCTGTTGATAATAGAAATATTTATAATATAGAAATTGGTAAAGGAGATAAAGTATTATTAATTGATTCTAATATTCATTCAGCAGAAGTAGCAAATACGCCTATTTTAATAAAGTTTTTAATCGATTTAACAAACAAATATGTATCTGGTGATAAAGAAACTATTGACATACTAAATCGCGTTAAAATAGCCGCAATTCCATGCGTAAATCCAGATGGATATGAAGTGTTTAATTTTGGAATAGAATCTATTAATAATAAAGAATTATGGATATATAAAAATAAAGATGATGTTAATACGAATAATTTTAAATATAATGCTAATGGGGTAGATTTAAATAGAAATTTTCCTACTCAAAGTGGAGGATTATATTATAAAGATAAAGATTTAATTAGTAGTGTATCTTTATCTAAAACTACTAAAAAATATACTTATTTTGGTGGAGAAACATTAGGAAGTGAACCTGAAACAAGAGCAGTTATGTATCAAATGTTAACACATTATAAAAAAGCATATGCTTATATTAATCTTCATAATCAGGGAAGAGTAATATATAGTGGCAAACCAAATTTATCAGATGAATATAATGACATAACTATTAGTTTATGTAATAGAATTGGTGATATTACTAAGTATAGAGTACATGGACTTGAAAGAGAAGAAGTTGGAGAAGGTAATGATGGGACTGCATCTGACTTTATGGCAGAACTTGCTAATGGATTTGTTTTTAGTACTAAAACAGGTAGATTATCAACATCAAGTTATAAGAATAATAATTGTACTTTAAAATATAGTGTACCTGCTATAGTAGTTGAAACTACAAGAGATTATCATAGAGATCCTAAATATTTTAAAGAAGAATATTATGATCATGGTGTTAAAGAAATGTTATTTGATTTATTAAATTATGGTATAAGTTTGCAAAATAATAATTAAACACTTGAAAACAAAGTATTATTTTGTTATAATACTTGTGCTTATGGCGTAATTGGTGAAGTGGTTAACACGGCGGATTGTGGTCCCGTTATGCGTGGGTTCGATTCCCACATTGCGCCCCAGATTGAAATCCCGTCGAAATTGGTACTTTTCGAAGTAAAAATTTCGACTGAGATACATCATTAAAAGTTTTTCAGAAATGAAAAGCTTTTTTTGTGTTTCTAAAAGGAGATGATAAAATGGTAAACATTGAAGAAAGAAAATTAGATATCGAGGAGGGAGCTAAAAAGAAATTTGGTATTATAGGTAAATTCATTGGATATAAACCTAAAATGATAAATGGAAGTATTAGATCTATAGAAAGAACTAATATTAGTTATATTGAACCTCATAGGATTATTTATAAAGATACAACATTCTTATTTTTTAACTATACTAATGAAGTTTATATAGAAGACTTAAATAATAAAATGAGAATAAGTGAAATTGAATCATATATGAAAAAGTTAATATCCTGACTTTCTAACTTAAATATTATAATTACATTTACTATTATAAGTATTATAAAACTATATTTTATAAATTAAATCGAGATATTAAGAAATATATGTTATACTTTTAGTATATGTATTAAGGAGAAAGTGTTTATGAAAAAGAAAAAAATAATTTTAATTATAATACTTGTTATTTTAGTCTTAATGTTAATACCAATACCTATTAGATTAAAAGATGGTGGATCAATAGAATATAAGGCAATTTTATATAAATATACAAAAATTCATAGATTAAGTGAGACTTCATATACAGGTTATGAAGATGGATGGGAATTAAGTATACTTGGTATTCACGTTGGTGGTGCAATAAACACATATGTATCAGCAGAACATATTATTAGTATAAGAAATGATGATAAAATTATTAATGCTAACACAGGTGGTTTCTGTTATGAAAGTGGTACTTGCATTGATAAAATTGATTTTCAAGATTTTAGTTATGATAATATAACAACATATTATAATAATAAATTATATATAGAAAATTTAGATGGTACTATTAACTCTATAGAGTTGTTTGATTGTGGCACAAAAAAATTTATAGATACAAAAGTTGATTTTACAAATGAATATATTATTACTCCAAGTATTAGTGGGTTATATATATTTAAAATAAATGCAATATATGAAGGAAAAAGTATTCATTATTATTTCTTATCTGAAATTAATAAAACAAGTGGTGAAGAAATCAATCTTGATATAAGATTAAAAGAAAATAGTTTAACAAATAGTGGACTAACTATGATATTAAATAATTTTAGCAATAGGGATTTGGAGTATGGTAATCCATATAGTTTAGAAAAATATGAAAGAGGTTATTGGAGAACTTTAAAGCCAATTAACGAAATTGCATTTACTTTACCGGCTTTTAGTTTAAATAAGAATGATTCTATAGAATTAAATGTTAATTGGGAATATGGATATGGTAAATTAAAAGGAAAATATAGAATTGTAAAAAAGTTTGATTATAGAGAAAATGATGATTATATTTCATTTAATAAATATCTTGAATTTGAAATAAAATAAGAACGGATTATAATCCGTTTTTATATGATATAATAATTAATGAAAGTGATAATATGAAAGAAATTTTAAATAATATTAGAAAAGTGGAAGATAATTTGAAACTTAAAAATAAAATAATTAATACTATATTAATATTTTTATTTGGTATTCTTTTAGGAGTATTCTCTAAATGGTTAGATAATTTATCTATTAATAACTTGGTATGGTGGATGAATATTGTTGAGAAATTAGATTTAAATAATTTCTTTTCTAATATGGCAATTTGGTTATTTATTGCTGTTAGTATTTCAGTATTTAGTAAATCTCCTATAAGAGCTAGTATTAATGTATTTCTACTCTTTTTAGGCATGTGCATTAGTTATCATATATATACAATTGTTTTCAGCGGATTTAATCCAAGTAGTTATATGATGACTTGGTATGGATTTACTTTAGTATCTCCATTACTTGCATTCATATGCTGGTATAGTAAAAGTGATAATAAATTATCAATTATTATTAATAGTTTAATTATATTCATATTATTTATAAGTTGCTTTAATGTAGGTATGTGGTATTTTGATTTTAAAGGTATTTTATATACAATTGTTTTTATTGCAACTTGTATAGTTTTATATAAAAATCCATTTAATTTTATAGTTAGTATTTTTGTTGGATTCATTTTGTCTTTATTGATAAGGGTACCTTTTATAAGCGGATAATTACAAATTGACAAATTCATAAATCAATTATAATATATAATTATAAGGAGGTAGTTATGGCACTAGGTAAAAATGAAGCATTAGCCAGAATAGAAGGTCATAGACGCGCTATAAGGGAACACATTGAAAAATTTTATAATTATCCTTATAGACAAGATAAAGAATTTGCTTTAAAGACTATTTATAGATGTCAAAGCGAAATTGAAAGTCTAAAAAGTAGATGCTCTGTCTATATTGAATCATCATGGGAAGATACTTGGACTGCACCATACTATGCTTTAACTAAAGAAGATTTAATAGTATTAAGAAATGAATTAGCTAGTATTATTGAATCTGATCAAAAGAAATTATTATTTATTAAAAATAATTAACAATTATGTTTATAGCGAATACAAAAGTATTCGCTATAAATGGGTTTTGGGGTATTATTATGAATAAGGAAGAATTAGTTTTAAAATATATTTCAGTGGAAGACAGAAATTTAAAGAAGTATTATAATTTTATAGTGGATTTAATATATTTATATAATCTTGAATCATTTATAAAAAAAATAGAATTTGTAAATGATAGTAGTTTTTATGGATATTATGACAATAATAATAAAATTTTATATTTTAGTAGTAGTATTTTTTCTTCACCATTATATAATAATAATTCAAGTAAAGTAATTGTATATATTTTTCATGAAATATTACATGTGATTCAGCATCAACTAGTCTCTACTTGTAAAAATGATTCTTTTATAAGAGTGTTAGACAATAGTTTAAAAGGTTCAATTATTGATTATTCATCACTACTACCTTTTTATGAATATCAAGCTTATGTTAATAGTAATTTTGCTTTATATAATATATTAACAAAGGGACAAAATGTTGATGAAAGAGAAAATAGTAAAAGATTAATTAGAACTATTTTATATAATAATTATTATAATTATATAAAACGATTTGAATCTCCATTTGATAGAGAAGTAAAAAAACAAGGACTATGTATTAAAGATAAAATAGAAGGATATGAAAATGCTACATCTAGATTACTTTTAGGACTTCCTGTTAATTACCAAGAATTTTTAGAATTTAATTATAAAATAAATAGTCATTATGATTTTAAAGGAGTTGATTTTTATGACTTATCAATTAACAAAAGAAGAATTAAGAAATAATAAATCACGTAGAGATGAGTTTAAAAATATTGATAGAAATGATATATATGTTATTTTAGATAGTTTAAAAGTAACTCATAATATAGGCACTATATTAAGATTAGCAGATGCATTATTGGTAAAAAAGGTGTATATATGTGGTAATACTATAGTTCCTCCCAACAGAAAAATTAAAATGAGTTCTAGAGGGGCAGAAAGATGGGTACCTTGGGAATATTGTGAAAATGCTGTTGATGTTGCTAAAAAGTTAAAAGAAGATGGAGTACAAATCGTTGCTGTTGAAGTTACAAATGATAGTATTGATTATAGAAATTTTTCACCTAAAAGACCTATATGTTTAATATTAGGAAGAGAATTTGACGGAGTTTCACAAGAATTATTAGATATTAGTGACTGTTCAGTTCATCTACCTTTATTAGGAATGTGTAATTCAATTAATGTTTCAACTGCAGCAAGCGTTGTATTATATGATACATATGCTAAATTGGAATTATTAAAAAATAAAACGGAGTAATCCGTTTTTATTATGTTATAATATTGTTATGAAAAAAGTAATATTGAAAATAGATGGTATGAGTTGTAGTGCTTGTCAAAATAGGGTTGAGAAGTATTTAAATAAACAAGATGGTGTTAATGCATCAGTTAATCTTGTTATGCAACAAGCTCTTATAGAATATGACGAAACAAAAGTATGTTTATCTGATTTAGATAGATTTGTAAGTGAATCTGGCTATAAAAGTTTAGGTGTTTATAATGAGAAGGAAGAATCTAAAAAAGATAATACTATAACTTATTTAATTATATTCGGTTTTTTAATTTTATTAATAATGTATATTTCTATGTCTCATATGATTGGATTAAAAGGTATACCATTTTTAGATATGCATAAATATCCTGTTAATTATGCTATAAGTCTTTTAATACTTACAATACCATTTATATTATTTGGGTTTAATATTATTAAAAGTGGTATTTCTAAGTTATTACATTTTAGTCCTAATATGGATTCACTTGTATCAATTGGAATAATATCTAGTTTAATATATAGTACTATAAATCTAACATTAATTATTAATGGTAGATATGAATTAGCAAGTCATTTATATTTTGAATCAAGTGCTATGATAATATATTTTGTTAAACTTGGAAGATATATTGATAAAAATTCAAAAGAAAGAACTAAAGAAGCTATAAAGGAATTAGTACAAATAACTCCAGATAGTGCTCTTATAAAAACAACTGACGGATTTAGAGAGGTTACTATAGATGAAGTTAATAAGGGTGATATATTGATTTGTAAACCAGGAATGAAAGTTGCTGTTGATGGTGTTATTGTTAGTGGCGAAAGTCATTTTAATGAATCATTTATTACGGGTGAAAGTATTTCCTACAAAAAGAAAATAGATGATCAAGTTGTTGCTGGTGCTATAAATTTAGATGGATATATAGAATATAAAGCTTTACATGTTGGGCCTGAATCAACTATATCTAATATAGTAAGATTAGTAACTGAAGCAACAAATACTAAAGCACCTATAAGTACACTAGCTGATAAGATATCAGGATATTTTGTACCAGGAATTATCTTAATAGCCATAATTACTTTATTAACATACTTAGTTTTGGGACATTCATTTAATGAAAGTATCATTTCTTTTGTAACTGTTTTATTGGTGGCTTGTCCATGTGCTTTAGGACTTGCTACACCTCTTGCAATGGTTGTTAGTGTAGGTAATAGTGCCAGAAAAGGTATATTAATCAAAAGTAGTGAAGTTTTAGAAAATGCAAGAAATATTGATACAATTATTTTTGATAAAACTGGTACATTAACATATGGAAATTTAAAAATATCTAAAATATATAATTATTCAGAATATAGTGAAAAAGAAATATTATCTAATATTGCATCTATTGAAAATTATAGTTCTCACCCAATAGCTAATTCTTTTAAGGAATATTATAATAAAGATATTATTGCTAATAACTTTTCTAATATAAATGGCATTGGTGTTTGTGCTGAAATAAATAAAGATAAATATTATATTGGTAACAATAAATTAATTAAAAAAATTCATTTATTAGATAAACATAGAAGTGATGAATTAGAGTTAAGTGAAAAGGGAAATAGTATAGTTTATGTTATTAAAAATAAGAAAGTAATAGCTTTAATTGGAGTTAAAGATGTTGTTAGGGATAATTCAAAACAAGTAATTCACAAATTATTAACATTAAAAAAAGATATTATTATGTTATCTGGTGATAATGAAAAAACTGCTACTAATATAGCAAATGAAATAGGCATTAAAAAAGTAATAGCAAATGTTTTACCTAATGAAAAAGAAAATATAATTAAAAAATTAAAAAAAGACGGTCATAAAGTTATGATGGTAGGTGATGGTATAAATGATGCTCCTTCTTTAGTTAGTAGTGATATAGGTGTATCAATTGAAAATGCCAGTGATATTGCATCATCATCTGCAGATATAATTTTGATTAACAATGATTTATCAAAAATAATAGATATATTTAATATAAGTAATAAAACAATTAGAATTATAAAACAAAATTTATTCTGGGCATTTATATATAATATATTTATGATACCTCTTGCAATAGGATTATTAAAACCATTTAATTTATCATTAAGTCCAATGTTAGCAAGTTTATTTATGACAATAAGTAGTTTAACTGTTGTATTAAATTCATTACGATTAAAAAATAAGTAGGTAATATTATGAATAAAGAAGATGTATTAACAATGTTTTCTGCAATGAATTCTAATAATCCTAAAATAAATTTATTATTAAGTAATTTAGATTTCTTTGAAGATATTTGTAATTATATATTATCAAGAGGTGAAATTACTGAGCCACATATGAGTGGATTAACTAATTTATCTATAGAAGAATCATATGATATTTCAAAAAAAGTTTTAGATGGTATTAATCCAAGATATAGTAATATTTTTAATCAATACTTATCAAATGGAAATATTAAAGTAGAAGATAGAAGCATGTTCTATATGGGTGATGGAAGTGTATCATTAAATGAAAACGTAATAAAAATTAGATATGGAATACATAAAGATATAAATGATGTTTATTTAATAGTACATGAATTTATGCATTCTTTAAATGCAAAAAATGAGAAACAAAAAGAAAGAGAAATATTAACAGAGGGATTTGCAATATTCTCAGAATATAAAGTTTTAGAATATTTAAAAAATAATAATATTTTAGATGAAGAAAGCAGCATTTTACCGCAAATGAGAAATTATGCATTTTATTCAAGAATAAAATTACTGGGTGAATATATAAGAACTATTAGATATATTAATCAACATAAAGAAGAGTGTGTAAATTTAAGAGAAGCAAAAGAAAGTAATATTGATAAAATATTAGAAACAATTCAATATTCATGGGGAAGTATACTTTCAAATCTTCTTTATGGTAAATATATTAAACAAGAATTTAATGATGATATGTATTCTAATATTAATGAAAATATGGGAAATGAAACTTATTATGATCTACTTTTTAAAAATGGTCTTAAGATAGAAGATTTTATTTATGGATATGAAGAAACAATTAAGTTAATTTCAAGTAATAAATTTTCTATGTAAAAAAAATATTGCATTTTAAATTAATATATGTTATTCTTTTTAAGAGGAAAAAAGAATGAATAAATTAATAGTTAAAAATTTATCTTGGTTATTTGTTGATAGTAGCGCTATTAATTTTGTTGTTATTTAATCTCATCATTTATTGATGAGATTTTTTTTGCTCAAATTTATTGTTTTTTAAAGGAGGTAAATATGAAGAAAAACAGTAAAATGTTACTTGATGTTAATGACAAACCACCCATTTTAAAATGGATACTCTTATCATTACAACATGTATTTGCTATGTTCGGCGCAACTATACTAGTGCCAATACTTGTTAATAAAGCGGCAGGAAGTGAAGTATTATCAATACCGGTTGCACTTGTTTCATCTGGTATTGGAACTCTAATCTATATTTTATGTACAAAAGGTAAAAGCCCAGTATATCTTGGTAGTTCATTTGCATTTATTACTCCTATGGCTGTTGCCTTTGCTAAAAGTGGAAAAGCAAGTGTATTTACTGCAATAATGGCAGTTGGACTTGTATATGTACTTGTTGCGCTAATAATAAAATTTGCTGGCAAAAAATGGCTTAATAAATTATTACCACCAATAATAGTTGGTCCAATGATAATGATCATAGGATTATCACTAGCACCAACTGCAGTAGATGAAATAGGATTAAGTGCTACTGTTGTCCCTTGGAAAAATATAGTGGTAGCATTAGTTGCATTTCTTACAACAGCAATATTTGCTGTAAGGGGTAAAGGATTCTTAAAAGTCATTCCATTCTTATTAGGTATTGTTGCAGGATATATAGCATCTATGATTGTAGGTATAGTTGATTATAGTGGCATTACAAGTTCTAAATTCTTTAATCTTCCAAGTTTCTACTTACCATTTATTCACTATAAAATTAATTTTGGGGCATTACTTACTATATTACCAATTGCGTTAGTAACAATTTCAGAACATATTGGTGATCATAAAGTATTAGGTTCAATAATAGATAAAGATTTAATAGAAGATCCAGGTCTTGATAGAACATTAATGGGTGATGGACTTGCTACATTTGCAGCAGGTGTTATCGGTGGCCCTGCGAATACGACATATGGAGAAAATACATCAGTTGTTGGAATGACAAAAGTGGCATCAGTTTGGGTAACAGGGTTAGCAGCAATAATAGCAATAATATTTGGATTCTTAGGTAACCTTACTGCAGTTATATCATCAATTCCTTCTCCAGTATTAGGCGGAGTAGCGATTTTACTATATGGTTTTATATCTGTAAATGGTCTTAAAATATTAATACAAAATCAAGTAGATTTTGGTAATACTAAAAATATAGTGGTTGCTTCTACAATGTTAGTTTTAGGATTAGGTGGAGCAGCAATATCATTAGTAACTAAAAATATATCTGTATCAATATCAGGTATGTCTTTAGCAGCAATAATAGGTATTATATTAAATTTAGTAATACCAGAGGAGAAAAAATGAAAGAAATAGTTTTAACACATCCATTAATAACTCACAAATTATCAATCTTAAGAGATAAAAATACAGGTACTAAAAAATTTAGAGAATTAGTAAGTGAAATAGCAATATTACTTTGTTATGAAGCATTAAAGGATGCTAAGTTAGAAAAAACAACAATATATACACCACTTGAAAAATATGAAACTAAATGTCTAAATGAAGACAATTATGCATTTGTACCTATTTTAAGAGCAGGAATGAGTATGGTTGACGGGATTATTAAAGTAATGCCTAATGCTAAAATAGGACATATAGGATTATATAGAAATGAAGAAACACTAAAACCAGTTGAATATTATTATAAAATGCCAGAAAACATTAATAAAAGAGAGGTACTGGTATTAGATCCAATGCTCGCTACTGGAGGAAGTGCTATTGCAACAATAGATAGATTAAAAAAAGATGGTGTTAAGAAGATTAAATTCTTATGTGTAATATCATCACCAGTAGGTATAAAAGCATTAGAAGAAGCTCATCCTGATGTACAAATATATACGGCTAGTGTTGATCGAGAACTTAATGATGTTGGATATATCTTACCAGGACTTGGAGATGCTGGAGATAGAGTTTACGGAACAAAGTAATAATAAAAAACAAGTGATAATAATTAATCTGAAGTTGTCAACAAAAAGTAGACAGTAAAAAACATTTATTTAAACCCTAGTTGAGTCCTATACTCAATTGGGGTTTTATAATTTAATGCATAACTTGG
>CACYWH010000010.1 GCA_902778125.1 uncultured Erysipelotrichaceae bacterium
TTTTCTGTTTCCATCTTTTTTAAATCCTAAAGCTACTTGTCCAGGTAAATGACCAGACTTAATAGCACCATTTAAACCAAATTTAGTTCTTTCTGATACAATTTCAATTTCAAGTTGTGATAAGACAGTTAGCATTCTTACAAAGAATCTACCATTAGCAGTAGAGGTATTAACATCATCTCTATCACAAACTAGGTAAGTATTATATTTTTCTAATTGTGCAATTAGTTCTTCTAAATCTCTAACTGAACGAGTAACTCTATCAAGTTTATAAGCAACGATATAATTGATTTTTCCATCTTTCATATCTTTAAGCATTTCTTGAAACTTTGGTCTATGTTCCATATATATACTTCATAACCTTTATAATCACATAATTGTTTTAACTTTTCTTCTTGTTCTCCTAAACTAAATCCCTCACGAGCTTGATCTTCAGTTGATACACGAATATAAATACCCGCAACTTTTTTTTCTTCTTCCATAAAGACCTCCTTTTATTTCCTTTCGTATAAACGAAAAGAGGAGCCAATAGTATCTAATAAAGTCTAAATACTACTGACTCCTCAAAATTATTTATATTATAAATATTTAATTCTTTGCTTTTAATCATAGATGTACCTCCATTTCTAGAGCATACCTATGCACTGGTTATTTATAATATCACTTTTTTAAAATAAGTCAATAGTTAGCAATTTTTAGCTAGTTTAAAGTAGTTTTCTAATTCAGATAAGTTGTGTCTATCATTTAGGTTATTAACATAGAAAGAATTAATACCATTGAAAAAGAGAAATGTATAATCATTAATAATAACTTTATGTGGATCTACATAAGCAAGATTACTGGGTTCTAATCTAATTAAATGGCCTTTCTCAAGTTTTATAGAAGTAGAAGTATAATTCTTAGCCCAATCAATCTTTTTCTTCAAATCGGGGCTCAAATCAAGTTTTTCTTTAATAATATTTAACATATCATCACAACCTTTCATAAACGACAAAAAAACTCAATTCTTTCGAATTGAGCTTTATCTCAACATCGCTTGGTGCGACGATTTTTACAAATGGAGCGCTTGGAAGGCTGAAGTTCTACCATTAAACTACACCTGCATCTAAATGCATAATTAATTCTACTTTAATTTTTGCATTTTGTCAACACTTTTGTTTAGAACTTCAGCCATTTTTCTTCTTTTCAATTTCTTTAAGATATAAGTTGTATGTATCTAGTGTTACATCATCGAAACTTCTTGATAACATTTTTTTTGCATTTTTTGAAATTTTAGATAGTTTCTTTTTATCAGATAATATTTCTTTTATTTTGTCTTTAAATTCTATTCTGTTTTCTTCACATAGGTATCCATTAACATTATCTGTTATGGTTTCGGCTGTAACACTATCTTTAATAAATAATCCAGCAGTCTCATTAATTGCTGCTTCTATTTGAACTAAACTACACGTATCGAATGTAGAAGGAAACAAAAATAAATCTGCCCTTGCATATATTGATGATAATAGTTCTCTATCAGTAATTTTACCAGTTAATATTACATTTTTTTCTAATTTATATTCTTTGATTTGTTCTCTTAGTTTTTCTTCGTCAGGACCAGTACCAACATAGATCATTTTAAAATTAAAGCCATTTTCTTTTAATAGTTTTAATGAATCTAATATAAAGAAAATGTTTTTAACTTCATTTATTCTTCCTACGAATAATAAGACATTGTCTTCACTATTTAAATTATAAAGTCTATTAACTTTTTCAAATGCTTTCCTCTTATTTTTAACTTCTGTAATATCTGTTCCATTATATATAATGGCGGGATCATATTTATATCCGTATTTTTTATATTCTAAAGCAGTCCTATTGTTAACAGCAATACAATTATCACATTTGTTATATACAGTTATTAAGTTATTTAAAATTTGATTAACTAAAGTTTCACTATGAAATAGTTTTCTTATTTCATAATCAAATAATGTATGCATG
Organism: uncultured Erysipelotrichaceae bacterium; assembly: GCA_902778125.1. GTDB lineage: Bacteria > Bacillota_I > Bacilli_A > RF39 > UBA660 > CAG-1000. The sequence continues at coordinate 1,981 of CACYWH010000010.1, forward strand.
GTAGCAATAGCGGGTATATTTAAATCATGCGCAACTTTTAAGCCAAGCCTTCCAATCATAAATGGAGAGTGGATATGTACAATATCAAATTGTTCTTTTATTAGTTTTTTATAAATGCTAGTCCATCTTGGTTGATTAAAAGAAAATTTATATTCAGTGTTTAAAAATTTATGGCTTTTTATTCTTATTATTTTATAAGGATAATTTTTATCTTCTTTATATGTTTCTGTCCATGGTACGATTACAGTTACATCATTATATTTTGCTAATCTTTTTGCTAAATTATCAATTACTATAACGACTCCATCCACATTTGGGTAGAAACTATCCATGAATATTCCTATTTTTAATCTTTTATTCATAATAAAATATACTCCTGTGTTACTAAAATTATAACATAATTTTCTTTATAATAAAAATAATCTGTTATATAATATTATTAGGTGATATTATGGACAGAATGAATGAATTGATTGATCTTTTAAATAAATATGCATATGAATATTATACTCTTGATAAACCTTCTGTTGAGGACCAAGAATACGATAGATTAATGCAAGAATTAATAAGAATAGAGTCATCTCATCCTGAATGGGTAAGAGCGGATTCTCCAACACGTAAAATAGGTGGAGAGGTAATATCTGAATTTGTTAAAGTTACTCATGATGTACCTATGTTTAGTTTAGGAAATGTTTTTAATGAAGATGAAATTAGAGAATTTGATGATAGAATATCAAAAGAGTTTCCAAATCATGAATATGTATGTGAACTTAAAATAGATGGTCTTGCTGTAAGCCTTGAATATAAAAATGGCATTTTATTTAGGGCGGCTACTCGTGGAGATGGAACTGTAGGAGAAGATATTACTCATAATGTTAAAACTATAAAATCTATTCCACACAAATTAACTGAAAATGTTGATATTACAATTCGTGGAGAAGTATACATGCCTAAGAAAAGTTTTGAAAGACTAAATAAATATCAAGAAGAGCATGGTGAATCTAAATTTCAAAATCCTAGAAATGCTGCAGCTGGATCAATAAGACAATTAGATTCTGGTATAGCCTCTAAAAGAGGGCTTGATGCATTTTTATATCATTATCCATTAACACCATTTAAAACACATTATGAAAGTTTAATGTATATGAAAAAATTGGGATTTGTAGTAAATCCAAATATTAAATTATGTAAAAATATAGATGAAGTTTTAGAATATATAGATGAATGGACTCAAAAAAGAAGTAGTCTTCCTTATGAAATAGATGGAATTGTAATTAAAGTAAATGACATAGATATGCAACGTGAACTTGGATATACTGCTAAAGTACCTAAATGGGCTACAGCTTATAAATTTCCACCTGAACATGTTTTAACTAGACTAACTGATATAATATTTACTGTTGGAAGAACTGGGCAAATAACTCCTAATGCAGTTTTAGAGCCTGTTAGAGTTATGGGTAGCACTATATCAAGAGCTACATTACATAATCAAGATTTTTGTATTCAAAAAGATATCAGAAAAGGTGATTATGTTTATATATATAAAGCAGGAGATGTTATTCCAGCAGTTGATAGAGTTGAGTTATCAAGAAGAAATGGAACTGAAACTCCATTTGAAATGATTAAATATTGTCCTATGTGTGGAAGCAAACTTAAGAAAAGAGAGGGAATGGTTGACTTCTTCTGTGAGAATATACATTGTCCAGCCAGAAAAATTGAAGGTTTAATTCATTTTGTATCAAGAAATGCTATGAACATTGATGGACTTGGTGAAAGAATAATGGAAGACTTTTATAATTATGGTTTCATTAAAAAAATTAGTGATATTTATAGATTAAATAGTAAAAGAGAAGAATTAATAGAACTTGAAGGATTTGGAATTAAGAGTGTAGATAGTATGCTTGAAAACATTGAAACATCTAAGCATAACTCTCTTGATAGATTATTATTTGCACTAGGTATAAATGGTATTGGCGCTAAAACAGCTAAAATATTATGCAAATACTATACAAGTATTGATAGTCTTATGAGTGCTAATTCTACTGAATTATCTAATATTCATGATATAGGACCAATATTATCTGAAAATATCGTCAATTATTTTAAAGATGAGAATAATCTTAAAGAAATAGAAGAATTAAGAAATCTAGGAGTAAATATGTCATTTACTTCCGAAGAAACGATAGAGGATGAAACATTTAAAGATAAAAGGTTTGTAATTACTGGATCATTTGAAAATTTAACTCGTGATGAAATAAAGGCATATATTGAAAAACGCGGTGGATTAACTTCTGATTCAGTTAGTAAAAAGACTGATGTTGTCCTAGTTGGAGAAGCTCCTGGTAGTAAAAGAGACAAGGCTTTAGAACTAGGAATTACAATATGGAATCAAGAAAAATTATTTGAAATAATGGGAATAGTGGAAAAATAGAATAAATTATAGTATAATATTAAAAGCCAAGGGAAGGTGTTAAATTAATGAAGAAAAAAAGAATTAGTGGAGATACTAAAATATTATTAGTTTTATTCTTTATATTATTAGTATGTTTTGGAGTAATTGCTTTTCTATTTTATAAATTCTTTTATGCAGGAGCAGGAGAAACTAAATATGGAGATAGATTAGAAGGAATAGAAAATTATAAATTAAGTGCAACATTACAAGAGGATATTAATAGTATTTATGAAAATAATAAAGCTATAAATACTGTTAAAGTAGAAACACAAGGAAAAATAATATATATCACTGTAGACTTTAAAGAATCAGTTAAAGTAGATAGTGCTAAAAGTGAAGCAATTAAAGCACTAGATAAAATTGGAGAAGAAAATTTAAAATTTTATGATGTTCAATTTATATTGACATATTCTGGTGAACAAGAAAATAATAATTTCCCAGTTTTTGGAGCAAAAAGTGCTAAGAGTTTAAAAGTAGTATGGATGGTGAGTAAATAATGAAAGGTAAGAATAATAAGAAAACTGTCATACTAGTATTTTCATTAATATTATTATTTGTTCTTGCTTTTTTTGGAACTTTATATTTTTTAACTAGTACAGTTAATAATTATTCTTTTTCTGAAAAGAAATGGATAAATGATAATTCATCTACAACATTTGATATCTATGTTGAACAATCTCTTCCTATTTTTTCTAGTGAAGGAAAAGGTATTTATCATGAATATCTAAGAGCTTTAAAAGAAGACACAGGTTTGAATTTTAATGTTATTGTTAGTGATACTAGTGATATTAAATTTGTTAATAAGAACAATATAAATGAAAATGATATTTTATTTTATAAAGATCATTATATAGTAGTTGGAACTCCTAATAGTGTAAATAGCGTATCTGATTTAGAAAATAAAAAGATAGGTATTATTACTTCTGATAAGAATGTAGTTGCTTATTATTTAACAGAATATAAAAATATAGATATTAAATCTTATGATACATTTTCTGATTTAAGCAGTGCATATTCATCTAAACAAATTGATTATATGGTTATACCTATGTATAAATATATTGATCAAATCATATCTTCAAATTATGAAATTGTATTTCATTTAGATGGTTTATTTTCATATTATTGTTTAGTTCCATCAAATGAAAATGATGAACTAAATGGTATTATGAGTAAATTCTATAATAGATGGCAAAATACATCTTTTGATAAAATGAATGAATATTTCTTAGACATGTATTATACCGCTAAAGGTTATAGTGAACTTGAAAAAGAATCTATTACTAATGAAGATTTTATTGTTGGATATATTAACAATTTACCATATGAAGGGATGATTAGAAGAAGCTTTACAGGTCTTACTGATACATACCTTTCAAAATTTGCTAATATAACTGGTGTTACTTATAAATATATAAAATATGATGATATAAAAGAAATGCAAGATGCACTTAAGAATAATAAAATTGATTTAATGCTAAATTATTATTCTTTAAGTGACAATAATTACACTAGTACTAGAAATTTAGGTACTACTGAATATGTTGTACTTGCTCATGCTGATAATAATATAGTAATTAATTCATTATATAGTTTATCTAATACAACTGTTACTATGCTTGGAAATATGAATTTAAAATATAGTATGGCTAGTAAAAATTTATTTGAAATTAAAGATTATAATAATATTAAAGATTTACTTAAGAATATTAATAAGGAATCAGTTATAATTGTTGAAAAAGAAGTATATGATTACTATAAAGATAGTTCTCTTAGAAATTATAGTATTAGATATATCGATAGTATTAAGTTAAATAATTCTTTCTTATTGAATAAAGGTAATGAATCATTTAATAAATTATTTGATTTTTATCTTAGTATGTTAAGTTCAAATGAAGTTAAAAATGAAAGTGTTGTTGGAGTTTTATCAACATTAAGAAATAATATAATATTTAATTTCATTATTGAAAATATTTTAGTAATTGTAATAGTTATATTAGTTTTATCATTTATAGTATATATAATTATAAAGAGATTAATGTATTCTAAGAAAATTAAAAAAGAAGACAGACTATATTATTTTGATGCAATGACTAATTTAAAAAATAGAAATTATTTAAATGATAATATTGATGCATGGTCATCTACTAAAGTTTATCCACAAGCAATAATTGTTATTGATATTAATAATTTAAGAAAATTAAATGATAAAGATGGACATGAGGCTGGAGATAATCAAATTAGAGCTGTTGCTAGTGTATTAATTAAAACTCAAAGGGATAATACAGAAATCATGAGAACTGATGGAGATGAATTTATAATTTATTTAGTTGGATATGATGAAAAGAAAATTGGAACTTATATTCATAAGTTGAATCGTGAGTTATCAAGTTCACTTCCTAATAAGGAATATGGTGTATCAATTGGATATGCAATGATTACAAATGAACAAACTACAATTGATGATGCTATTAATGATTCTTTAACAATGATACGTTCATCTAAAGGTATTTCAAATGAAAGATAAAGTTAAGAGTGCATATGATTTATTATCTGGTCGTGAACTTAGTATACTTCCTGGTAATCTGGCTTATTCATTTTTCTTAGCATTGATACCTATATTAACATTGTTATTTTATGTTCTTACTAAATTTAATTTACCACTTGATATTATTCAAAACTTTTTAAATAATACATTTCCTAAAGGAGTAGTTGATTTATTACAACCAGTTTTAGCTTCCCAAATATCACTTAATTCAATTATTACAATAGTATTTGGATTACTTGTAACAGTTAATGGATGTCATTCAATAATAATTGCAAGTAATACAATATTTAATATAGAAGATGCATCAATTTTAAAAAGATATATTAAATCAATATTGCTTACATTATTATTAATATTACTATTTGCATTTATTGTAATTGTTCCATTATTTGGTAGTTCTATATTATCTATAATTGCAAGATTTATGGACTCATTTATTAAATATGAAACAATAGTTAATATATTATATGTGGTATTACAGGTACCAGTTGCAGTATTATTCATATTTAGTTTTATTAAATTAGTGTATGTTTTAGCACCAGATGATAAAATACCTAGTAAATATACTAACAAAGGTGCATTATTTACCACTTTTGGATGGCTACTTGCTACTAATATATATTCATACTATATTAATAATTGGGCAAGATATAATTTAGTATATGGTAATTTAGCAAATATTGTAATATTGATGTTATGGTTTTATGTACTGGCATATATATTTGTATTAGGACTTTATATAAATAAGAGTTCTATAGATGCTGGTATTGAAAAAACTAATACAATTAAATTAGATGAAATTAGAAAAAAAGTACACAACATAAATAGAAAATAGGGTCAAATATTGACAATATTTTCTTTTTTAATGTGCTAATATTTATTTGGTGAATTCTAATGTTGAAAGTTAAAATATTTGATGATAATCATGAAAAAGATTTAGAACGTCATATAAATGATTTCCTAATGAACAACAATTATGATATAATGGATGTGCAGTTTAGAACTGCTGTTTCAATATTTGGAGAGGAGCAAATATATTGTTTTTCTGCATTAATATTGTATAAGGAGTAATATGAAAAAGAATTCATTTGTGGAGGGGACAATTTTTGCCTCATTATCATATTTGATTATAAAAATTTTAGGAGCAGTATATGTAATTCCATTTTATGCAATAGTTGGTACTTTGGGTGGAGCATTATATTCTTATGCATATACTGTATATAGTTTAATTATAAATATGTGTACTATTGGTATACCTAATGCTATTAGTAAAATAGTAAGTGAGTATAATACTTTAGAAATGTATGAAGCAAAAGAAAGAACACTTAAAATTGGAAATAAAATAATAGCGGTTATGTCTACAATTTTATTCATCATAATGTTCTTATTTGCAAAGCAAATTGCTTATATATTTATAGGTGATTTAGATAGTACTGGAAATAGTATAGAAGATGTAGTACTTGTTATAAGAGCAATATCATTTTGTATACTAATTATTCCATACCTTGCTATTAAGAAGGGTTATTTACAAGGACAAAAATTTGTAACAGTAAGTTCTAATAGTGAAGTAATAGAGCAATTTATTAGAGTAGGTTTTATAATAATTGGATCTTATCTTGCTATAAAGGTGTTCCATTTATCCACTAGTATTGGTGTATCTATAGCATTGCTTGGTGCTTTTTTTGCTGGGCTTTCTGCATTTATATATTTAAATGTTAAAATCAAAAAAAATAAAGATAAATTAAATTTACCAGATAATGGAGTTAAAGATAAAGTTACTGATAAAACAATATTTAATAAAATAGTTAAATTTAGTATTCCGTTAATGATTATTTCAATTACAACTGATTTATATTGTATGACTGATTTATCACTTGTAATTAGAGGGCTTACATATCTAGGATATAATGGAGCAACTGCTGAAACAATTGCTAGTGTTATATCTACTTGGGCAATTAAAATATGTTTAATAGTTAATGCTGTTACATTTGGATTAAGCGTTAACATTATTCCTCATATGGTTGCTAGTTATATAAAGAAAGACTTTAAAGAAATAAATAATCAATTTGTTAAATCAATTGGAATTGCACTTGCAATAGGATTACCTATGAGTGTTGGTATTAGTTTATTATCTCATGAATTATATTTGGTTTTTTATGGGGAATCATTATATGGTGGTATTATTTTAAGATTACTTCCATTTGCTATATTTGTAAGTAATATTAATCTAGTTATAAATAGTGTATTGCAAAGTTTAAATAAATATAAAGTTATATATTTAAGTACAATTGTTGGACTAGCAACTAATGCTATTTTAGATATTCCTCTTATGATACTTTGTTCTAAGATTGGAATATATACTTATTATGGAGCTATATTTGCTACATTGATTGGCTCATCTTTATCAGTATTTATTTCACTTAGAGCATTAAAGAAATCAATGAATTTCAAATATTCTGGAATATTAAAAATATTAAAAAAAGAATTATTGCCATTAATTTCAATGATAATAACTGTACTTGTGATTCAACATTTTATAAAAGGATTCTTTACTGGTAGAATGATTAATTTAGTACCATGTTTAATATATGCTTTATTTGGCGCTATAGTATATGGATTAATAGCATATAAGAATGGACTATTATATGATGTGCTTGGTGAAGAATATGTTAACTCTATATTAAAAAAATTAAGATTAAAAAAGTAAGTAATTAAATTACTTACTTTTAAATTACATAAATGATTTTAATATAATTAATGCAATTGAACTTATTAAAATAGAAACTATATATAATATAACACTTATATCAATTAAACCATTTTGTGGTGCTAGAGAATTATGTATTTCTTTTAAATCATCTTCAGTTAATTCTAAAGTTTGTTCTAAATTTTTTCTAAGTTCTTTAGCATCTTCTAAAGTTATTCTTTGTTCTGAAATAAATGTATCAGTTAAATTCATTCCTTTTTTTGCATAATCTAATATATTTACTTCTTCACTTGATGGATTTTTTTGAACTTTAATATATTGTTCTATCTCTTTATAAGTATTTTCAATATTAGAAGAAGTGTTTTTTGGATTAAATGCATCTTTTAATAATTGAGATACTTTAACTGGATCAATACACTTGAAATCTTGGTTTTTATATCTTAAATATTGTTCACCTTTTTTATAAAATAAATACATCATATCAGTCATATCATTCACCCTCTATTATAATAGTAGTATATAATATTTTTCACAATTTTACAACTTTTATTTTAGTAGTAGCTATGCTATAATATAAATACATTATTAATGGAGGTGAAATCATAATGAAAGTAATATTCATAAAAGATGTTAAAGGGCAAGGTAAGAAAGATGATATTAAAGATGTTAAGGATGGTTATGCTAAATTTTTAATATCAAATGGGTTAGCAGTTGCATATACTTCTGCTAGTATGAAAGTGTTAAATAATCAAATTGATCAAAGAAAAAAAGATGAAGAAAAATTAATAGAAGAATGTAATAAAATTAAAAATAAATTAAAAGGTAAAAAAATAGAATTTAAAGTTAAAACAGGAAAAGAAGATAGAGTGTTTGGTAGTATAAGTACTAAACAAATAAGTGAAGAATTATCTAAAATGGGATATGATATAGATAAAAAGAAAATCACATGTGATAGTGAGATAAATTCACTTGGTACACATGAAGTAACAATTACATTACATAAGGAAGTTACATTTAAATTGGATGTTGTTTTAACTAAATAGGAGGTATTATGGCAAGACGTGAACCACAAAATTTAGATGCTGAAATGTCTGTTTTAGGATGTGGGTTTTTAGAAAAATCTGCTCTTGATAAAATAATGGATGAAGTTAGTGATGAGATGTTTTATAGTGATGCAAATAGACTTATATATAAGACTATGAAAACATTACATATTAATAATATTCCAGTTGATGCACAAACTGTATGTAATGAATTAGATAAGAGTAAATCATTATCAAAAGTTGGTGGAGTAGAATATATTACAGAAGTAATAAATTCAGTTCCTTCTACTGCTAACTTGAATTATTATATTAAAATTATTTTTGAAAAGGCTGTGCTTAGAAATTTAATAGATAAAAGTACTAAAATACAAGAAGAATGTTATGATGAAAAAGAAGAAGTTGCTGATATAGTAGAAAATGCAGAAAGAAATATTTTAAGTGTTTATAATGATAAATTAGGTAAAGATATTAGAAAAATACAAGATATCTTACCTGAAGTTCAAAAAAATCTAGAAGCGTTATCTGAAAGTGATAATGAATATACTGGGATTAGAACTGGATACTATGATTTAGATAAAATAACAAGAGGGCTTCAAAAGAAACAAGTTATCATTATAGCAGGAAGACCAGGTTGTGGTAAAAGTGCATTTGCATTAAATGTAGGTGTTAATGCAGCAATACAAAGCAAAAAAAGTGTAGCACTATTCTCATTAGAAATGGGTGCTGATGAAATTGCTAAAAGAATGTATGGCTGTGTAGGAAAAATAGATGGCGATGTGTTGAAAACTGGAAAACTTAAAAATACTGATTGGAAAAAATGTAATGAAGCTATTAGTGAACTTTCCGATACGAAGTTTTATATCGATGATTCTGGTGGACTTACTGTTAGTGAAATAAGACGTAAGTGTAGAAAATTAAAAAATTCTGATGATGGATTAGATTTAGTTATAATAGATTACTTACAATTACTATCTAGTTCATCAAAATATGCTGGTCAAAGAACACAAGAAGTAAGTGAAGTCAGTCGTGATATTAAAAAACTTGCAATGGAGCTTGATATTCCTGTAATAGCACTAGCGCAATTATCAAGAAGTGTTGAACAAAGAAAAGGCGAAGATAGTATGCCAAGACTTTCTGATTTAAGAGAATCTGGTTCAATCGAGCAAGATGCCGATATAGTTCTTTTCTTACATAGTGATGAGTATGGTAAATATGGTTCAGATGTTAATAGAAAAATTGATTTATTAATTGCTAAACATAGAGCAGGTTCTACCGGAAAGGTTGAATTATTATTTAGAATGAACACTGGATCATTTGATAATTATATGAGTAAGGATGATGGAAATGAATAAAAGTGAATATTCTGTTGGATCTATATTACTTGGTTCATTTTTGTGTGTATTAGTTGTTTATATGTGTTTAACATTTAAACCGGCATCACAAAAAATAAACAATTTTTACCAGGTGTATTTAGGTGGAAACAAAATAGGACTTATAAGATCAAAAGATGAATTATATGATTTAATAGATGAAGAGCAACAAGAAATAAAAAAATACTATAAAGTTAATAAAGTATTCCCACCTTCTGGTTTAGAAGTTCAAAGTGTAATGACATATAAAGATAATGTTATGACTGCGAAAGAAGTATATAATGAGATTAAAGACTTGGATCCATTTACTATAGAAGGATATGAAGTAACAGTAACAGATAGCAATAACAAGAAAAAGAAGTTTTATATATTAAATAAAGAAGATTTAGATACTGCAGTTAGAAATACAATAACTTCTTTCTTATCAGAAGAAGATTATGAACAATATTTAACTGGAAATAAAAAATCAACTAAAGATGATTCTATTGAAATAACTGATGTTTATTTTGATCAAAATGTAAGTATTAAAAAAACTTATGTATCTACAGAAAGTCAAATTATAACAAATGCTGAAGATTTAAGTAGATATTTCTTATTTAGCGATTTAAATCCTAGTAAAAAATATAAAGTCAAATCTAATGATACTATAGAAACAATAGCTTATAAGAATCAATTAGGAGTTTCTGACTTTTTACTTGCAAATCCAAGCATTAAAAGTGAGAATACACTACTTGCTGTTGGGCAAGAAGTAACAGTTGCGCCAATTAAACCTGTTGCTAATATAGCAGTTGATTCATATCAAACTGAAATGCAAACTATAAAATATGAATCTAAAACAGTTTTAGATAAAACATTAAATGCATCTGAAAGATTTGTTAAACAAAAAGGATCAAATGGATTATCTAAAGTTGTATATGCTACACATGAAGTTAATGGTCAGATTGTAAAAACTACTTTAGTTAATGAAGATGTAATAACACCAGCAGTTGATGAAATAATAGTAGTTGGTGCTAAAAATGTTGTATACGTTGGTACTTCTACATATTGGGCATGGCCAACAACGAAACCATATAGAATTTCATCTGGATATGGATGGAGAGTTCACCCAATTGATGGAACTCAAAAATTCCATCACGGAATTGATATAGTTGGTACACCAAACAATGATATTTATTCAATGCAAGATGGAGAAGTAATATCATCTGGATATACTAAAACAATGGGAAATTATATTAGAATTAAATATGTTAATGGATATTCATCTACTTATATGCATTTAAGTCAACGATTAGTTGATGTTGGTGACAAAGTAGAAAAAGGTGAAAAAGTTGGTATTATGGGATGTACTGGTTCTTGTACAGGAAAGCATCTTCACTTCGCAGTATATGATGAAGATGGAGAAGAACTAAATCCTGTAAGTGTATATAATGGTAGATAATGATAAAAATAATATGTGTTGGTAAAATAAAAGAAAATTATTTAAATGAATTTATCAATGATTATAAAACTAGGATATCCAAATATACTAAAATAGAAATAATTGAGCTTAAAGATAGTAATATTAATAATGAAAGTGATGAAATTTTAAGAAAACTAAATGATAAAGATTATAATATATTATTAGATATCAAAGGCAAAAAATTAAACTCAGTTGAGTTTTCTTCATTGATTGATAAAACGTATTCAAGTGGAAAAAGCACAATTACATTTATAATTGGTGCATCTGATGGAGTTAATGATGAAGTAAAAAATAAATGTGATTTATTACTATCATTTTCTGATATGACCTTTCCTCATGGAGTATTTAGAGGAATGCTTTTGGAACAGATATATAGATCATTTAAGATCATTAATAATGAAAGTTATCACAAATAGTGATAACTTTCATTTTATATAAAAATATGTTACAATGTATATTGGATAATAATAAGTAGGAGTGGCAAATGAAAAAAATAAATATAGTATTGTTCATATTTATAATTACAAACATATTCTTTGTAAATCTTTCATATGCTGCATTTAATGAAAACTTATATGTAAGTGGAGAAGGAGTATTAAGAAAACAAACAAATGTAAGGGTAAATGGAATAGTTAATAGTGGATATTATGGAGAAGCTATTGAAAATTTTAATCCAAATTATAATGTTGATGAAACAAATGTATCAGTTAATCTACCAACTAGTGATTCAAGGATGACATATACAGTAACCATTAAAAACTATGGTGATAAAGTATATATACCACAAATAGATGTACAAAGTAATGTATCATCAAATGTAATTATTACAATAAGTGATGGAGAGACATCATATAATTTGCCAAATGAAGATATAGATTATGTGTTAAATCCAGCTGAAGAAAAGACATATACATTAACAATAAGTAATAAAAGTGGAACAACAAATAATAATGTAATAGTAAGTTTAAAATATTATTTTGTGATGGATGAAATTACAAATCCATTGGTCGCATTATCAAATGATGAAAGATATATAGAAATGGTAATACCAGGTACTTCAACATTCGGAGTAGATCATTATGAATATTATATCAGTGAAAGTATGGAAGATCCAATTTCATCTACAGAAGCACATGGAGTAACAAATGGATTATTAGATATTACAAGCGTTACTTATGAACATTTTTATGTATGGTACAGAACAGTATCAACAAAAGGAAATAAATCCGAATGGAGTAATAGAGCAGAAGTTGCTTATGCATCATTTACATCACAAGGATTTGTGGGACCATATGATGGTAATGAACATACTATATCTGTTAGTGGTGAAGATATAACGGTTAAATATGGTACAACTGAGGGAACATACAATTTGGATACACCTCCTGTATTTACCGATGCAGGCAAGCATACAGTATATTTTAAAGTTAGTAGGCCAGGGTATAGATCAGCTATAGGAAGTGAAACTGTACTTATCGCTGCTTTTGGAATTGGAGAAAACTATTATGAAACACTTGCTGAAGCAGCTTTGAATGTACCAAATAACAATACAGAAACAACTATAAATGTTTATTCTGATTATTCCGATAGTGAACTTGTAACATTTAGTGAAAATGCAAATGTAAATTTAAACTTAAATAACAAAACTATTTTATATGAATCTGAAGATACGAATTTATGTTACATAAGCAATTATGGTAATTTGACAATAAATACTAATGGAGGAATTACTAGTAATATTATGACATTATGTAACGAACAAAATGCTGAAGCAACTATTTCAGGTGGAAGCATTAGTAGTTCAGGCGATAATGCTATTCAAAATACTGGCAATATGATAATAAGCGGAAGTGCTAATGTCAGTACAGATGAAAACGTTGGTGAAACAAAACCAACAGTATTAAATAAAAATGGTGGTGAATTAATAATCAATGGTGGGACATTTACTAGCACTGGAACAAATCGTACAATTGTTAATCAATCAACAATGACATTAAATAATGGCATAGTCACATCTGCTAATAATGCAGTAGCTACAGGAGCAAATGCTATATCTAATATAAATGGTGGAACAATAAATGCTGTATCTTATGCATTATATAATATAGCAAACGGAACAACAAATATAAGTGGAGGAACACTAACAAGTTCTGCTGCAGCTACAATATATAATTTAGGAGTAACAAACATAAGTGGTACTGCAAAAATCCAATCAACAGTAGAAGGTGCAACATATATAATAAATAATGGAAGTACAGGAGAAATGGAAATAAGTGGAGGTCAAATAAATATTACGACTAGCAACGGAATAAGCAATAATAACTTATTAACAATAAGTGGTACTGCAAAAATCGAATCAACGGTAGATGGAGGATATTCAGGTTTATATTATGCTGTGGTTACACAGGCAAATGCAACGACGAATATTACAGGAGGTACAATAAGCTCATCTAGCATGTCTTATGCATTATTTAATAAAGCAAACGGAACAACAACAATAAGTGGAGGAACACTAACAAGTTCTTCTACACATACAGTATATAATTCGGGGGTAACAAACATAAGTGGGACAGCAATAATTGAAAATACAGAGGATGATATAAGTAACGTTTACGCAGTTCTAAATGAAGGAGAAATGGAAATAAGTGGAGGAGAAATAATAGCTACTCTCAGTGCTATAGAAAACTATAATTTATTAACAATAAGTAATACTGCCAAAATAATTAGCAATGGTACAGACACTTATGGTAATATTTACTATGCTCTGATTAGTGATGGTGGAACCACTAACATAAGTGGTAATGCGGAAATTACTAGTAATGGTATTGCCATATCTACTTACGGTGAAACCACTAATATAAGTGGTAATGTGAAAATTATTAGCGAATCCACGGCTATATCTACTTCTGATGGAACCACTAATATAAGTGGTAATGTGGAAATTATTAGTAATGGCGTTGCCATAGTTAGTGCAAGTGCTATTTTTACTAATGGTGAAGATATAAATTCTATAACATTCGGAACAACAATAATAAGTGGGGGAACGATAACTGCAAGTTCCTATGCTGTAAGGACTTATAAAGATTGTACAACAAACATTACTGGTGGAACACTAACAAGTTCTGCTTCCAATACAATATATAATTTAGGAGTAACCAATATCAGTGGTACTGCAAAAATAAGTAATACATCGAGTGGCTCTGCAGCAATATTAACCCAAGCAAATGCAACGACAACAATAACAGGTGGAACAATAAGCGCAAGTGTTTTTGCTGTAAATACCCAAGAGAATGGAATAACAAATATAAGTGGAGGAACACTTACAAGTTCTGGTAACAATACAATATATAATTTAGGGGTAACAAACATAAGTGGTACTGCAAAAATCCAATCAACAGTGAATGGCAGTAAATTAATTATACTTAATGGCTCAACAGGAGAAATGGAAATAAGCGGTGGAGAAGTAATAGTGGCGACAAATGCTGGAATAGGTAATAACCATTTATTAACGATAAAAGACACCGCAAAAATAAATAATAGTAATTCTAGTTATGCGGCAATAGAAACTCAAGCAAACGGAACGACAACAATAACAGGTGGAACAATAAGCGCAAGTGCTTTTGCTGTACATACCAAAGCAAATGGAACAACAAATATAAGTGGAGGAACACTTACAAGCTCTGGTAACAATACAATATATAATTTGGGAGTAACTAATATCAGTGGTACTGCAAAAGTTGAATCAACAGTAACAGGTGGATCATACATAATAATTAATGGAAGTACAGGAGAAATGGAAATAAGTGGAGGAGAAGTGACTTCAACAACAAGCGCAGGAATAGGTAATAATCATTTATTAACAATAAATGAAAGTGCAAAAATAAGTAATACATCAAGTGGATATTCAGCAGTGTATACGAATGCAAATGGACAAAGCAAGTGGAATAACAAATATAAGTGGAGGAACACTAACAAGTTCTGCTGCAGCTACAATATATAACCTTGGAGTGACAAATATAAGCGGAAGTGCAAAAATAAGTAATACATCGAGTGGATATTCAGCAGTGAATACACAAGCAAATGGGACAACAACAATAACAGGTGGAACAATAAGTGCAGTATCTTATGCTGTAAATACCCAAGCGAATGGAACAACAAATATAAGTGGAGGAACACTAACAAGCTCTGGTAGTAATACAATATATAATTTAGGAGTAACCAATATCAGTGGTACTGCAAAAGTTGAATCAACTGTAACAGGTGGAACATATATAATAAGTAATGGAAACACAGGAGAAATGGAAATAAGTGGAGGAGAAGTAACTGCAACAACTAATGCAGGAATAGGTAATAATCATTTATTAACAATAAATGAAAGTGCAAAAATAAGTAATACATCAAGTGGATATTCAGCAGTGTATACGAATGCAAATGGATAACAAATGTAAGTGGAGGAACACTTACAAGCTCTGGTAATAGCACAATATATAACCTTGGAGTGACAAATATAAGTGGTACTGCCAAAATTAAATCTACAGTAGATGGTAGTTACAGCATAATAACTAATGGTTCAACAGGGGAAATGGAAATAAGTGGAGGAGAAGTAACTGCAACAACAAACGCCGGAATAAGTAATAATAACTTGTTGACAATAAGTGGCAGTGCAAAAGTAAGTAATACATCGAGTGGATATGCTGCATTATATACGCAAGCAAATGGAACGACCACAATAACGGGAGGAACAATAAGCGCAAGTTCCTATGCTATAAATGTTGTACAAAACGGAACTGCAAATATAAGCGGAGGAACGCTCTCAAGTTCTAATTCTCATACAATATATAATTCAGGAACAACAAATATAAGTGGTACAGCAAAGATAGAATCTACAGTAAATAGTGGAAAATACATTATTAGTAATGGTACAACAGGAGAGATGAATATAAGTGGTGGTGAAGTAAATGTTACAACTGGCGCAGGAATAAGCAATAATAACTTATTGACAATAAGTGGCAGTGCAAAAATAAATAGTACTAGTGGATATGATGCAGTATATACACAAGCGAATGGAACAACTACAATAACAGGCGGAACAATAACAGCAAATGCCATTGCTATAAATAATAAAGCGAATGGAACAACAAATATAAGTGGAGGAACACTTACAAGTTCTGGTAACAATACAATATATAATTTGGGAACAACAAACATAAGTGGTACTGCAAAAATCCAATCAACAGTAGAAGGTGAAACATATATAATAAATAATGGAAGTACAGGAGAAATGGAAATAAGTGGAGGAGAAGTAACTGCAACAACAAGCGCAGGAATAAGTAATAATAACTTGTTGACAATAAGTGGCAGTGCAATAGTAAGTAATACATCAAGTGGATATACTGCATTGTATACACAAGCAAATGCAACGACAACAATAACAGGTGGAACAATAAGCGCAATCAGTTACGTTTTGCAAAATTTTTCTGGTGGAACATTGAATATTTCTGGTGGAACTATTGCAGAACATAAAGAAACAACTGATGGGCAGCCTGCAATATATAATTATGGAACTGCAACAATAAGTGGAACAGCTAGTCTTTCTTCTGAAACTGGATATGGTGTCATAATGAATGCATCTAGTGGAACATTAACAATGAATGGTGGCACGATAGCATCAAGTAGATCTAGTGGAATACAGAATAAAAATATATTAACTATTAATGATGGCACAATTAGCGCTGCAGGAGGAGGTGTTATAACAACTCATAATAGTGCAAAGACAACAATAAATGGAGGAACAATAATTAAATCTGTACAAGGAGAGGCTGGAACTACTACTATAAATAACGGAAGTGTTACGAGTATATATATTCGTAACACTGCAGTTGTAGATATTGAGGGAGGTACAATAAATGGCATTATATATGCTATTGGCGGTACTACCAATATAACCGGAGGGTCAATTACTGGACAAATAGATGTATGGGGTAATGGAATAGTTAATATGTCTGGCGGAAGAGTTGTATCAAACCATAGTACAGATCCAGCATTTAATAACGCCGGAACATCAACAATCAGCGGAACTGCATATATCGAATCTACAACTAACAACGGTCTTTATAATAAATCCACTGGAACGGTAACAATCGATGGTGGAACTATCATAGGTGCTGATGATTATTATGATGCATATAACGATGGTGGAACTGCAACATATATAAGTGGTACAGTTACAGATAGGAACTTCTAAAAAGTTATCACAAATAGTGATAACTTTTTTTCTTTTAAATAATATTTATTATGTGGATATTATTAATTATATATTTGTTTATTCTTTCGTTTTATTTAAGTTATAAACTTAAATTTAAAAATTATAAAATTAATATAAAAGAATTGATATTAAATGATAAAACATCATTATTTTTAACACTTGGTACTAAAATGGGAGTAGGATCTATTATTGGAACAATTTCTTCTATTTTAATTGGTGGTTTTTCATCAGTATTATGGATAATAATATTTTCTTTGATATGGACATCCATTGTATATTATGAAAGTTATTATGGTAATAAATATAGTGAAAAAGGTATAGGCGGGCCATATTTTATTTTTAAAAATGGACTTAATAATAGATATCTTGCTATTATATCATCTATATTATTGATAATTTTATATTCATTTTTATTTCAAATGATTCAATTTAATACTATGAGCTATATTTTTATTAATACTCTAAATATTTCAAAAATATTATTAGTAATTTTGAGTTCAATATTATTATTTATAACTATTAATTTATCTATTATAAACATTTTAAATATTATGAATAAAGTAGTACCTTATATGTGTATTATTTTTATATGTATATCTTTATACGTTGTTATTATAAATTTTAATAATATTAATATAACTGTTTTATTAAAAGATTTATTATCTTTTAAGAGTATTATGTGTGGTTTAGTTATTGGAATAAAAAGAAGTATATTCATGAATGAAATATTAGTGGGTACGACAAGCGTCGGTGCTGCTTCTGATAAAAATGATATAAATATATCCACGAAATATCAAATATTATGTGTATTTTTTATATCAATTGTCATTACTTTACTTATAACATTTTTATTACTTATATATTTAAATAATAATATTATATATGGAACTGACTATAATTTAATCCTTGTAGAAATGTTTAATTCATTGTTAGGTAAGTTTGGAATTTACTTTTTATTGATAATATATATATTATTTGGATTTACTACTGTACTTAGTGGTTATTATATAGGAAGTAGTTTAATTAAATATATTTTTAATAATAAAATAATAATAAATCTATTTAAAATAATATTTATAGTATCTTGTATAATTGGAATAATATATAAAAATGAAATTATATGGAAATATACAGATATATTAATATTTATCATGATTATTATTAATTCTTATAGTATAATTAAATTAGTGATTAAAGATGATAGGAAATGATTGGGATGAAATATTAAAACCAGTATGGGAAAGTGCTGGATTTAATAAATTTTTAAATAAAGTGAAAGATGAATATAAAAATTATACTTGTTATCCAAAGTATGAGAATATTTTTAATGCTTTAAAATTAACACCATATTCTAATGTTAAAGTAGTTATAATTGGACAAGATCCATATCATGGTGAAGGTGAGGCACATGGGCTTTCTTTTAGCGTTCAAAGAGGAGTTAAATTACCACCGAGTTTACAAAATATATTTAAGGAACTAAATGATGACTTGGGTATTAAAAATGAAACATATGGAGATTTAACACCATGGGCAAAAGAAGGAGTGCTATTGTTAAATAGTATACTTACTGTTAGAAAAGATTCTCCTCTTTCACATAAAGATTTAGGATGGCAATTATTAACAGATCATATTATTAAAATATTAAACCTAAAAAAAGAGCCAATAGTATTTATACTATGGGGAAGCTATGCTAGAAGTAAAAAAGTTTTTATAACTAATAAACAACATTTAGTTATTGAAAGTACACATCCTAGTCCTTATTCGGCTAGAAATGGTTTTTTTGGAAGTAAACCATTTTCTAAAACAAATGATTTTTTAAAGAAAAATAATGAAAAAGAAATAAATTTTAAACTTACTTACTAAAGTAAGTTTATTTACTTTTTATAAATATAAATATATAATTTATATAGGATAGGTGAACCATATGAATTATGATTATACTGGTGAAAAATTTATAGATAGAATATTTAAAGATATCTTTTTAAGCAATGAAGTAAAACATACAAAGAAGAAAAGTGATAACAGAGAAGAAGCAATAAGAAGATATTTGGAAAGATTGGAAAGAGTTCATCAAAAAGCAACTAAAAATGATAGATTGAGTTTACTTAAAAGTCTATATTTTGATAAATATGTAATTAAAAAAGATAATATTCCATATAGATATAGTGAAGAAGACAAACAAACAATTATTAACAATCAAAAGAAAAGATTAGAAGGATGGATAGATTATTTATCTGATGAAAATGCAATGTATCCAATGTGGGCAAAATATTGGGCTTTTCAAGGAATGCTTAAACTCGGTGCTGAAGATCCTGCAAAGGGATATCAAAAAAGGACTAATAAGACATTAGCTCCTTTTATAGAAGCTAACCCTGCGATAATAGCAAATTGTATTCAAAGCATGATGGAATATGAAGAAAGTAAAAGAACAAATAATGAAGAAATAAGTGTTTCATTAAAAAGTGGAAGTTTTAAGAAGTTATATGAATATTTTGAAAAAAAATATAAAGAATCTATGGTACAAGCACCTAATAAGAGTGAAGGTGTATGGGTAAAGTATAATCAGGGTAATATGGATGAAGCACATAAATTATATGAATCTTTACAACATAAAAGTGTTCCTTGGTGTACCGCAAATGAAACAACTGCTAAGACTCAAATTGATGGTGGAGATTTTTATGTTTACTATACTATAGATGAAGAGGGTAATTATACAATTCCTAGAATAGCAATAAGAATGAGTGGTAAAAATAACATCGGTGAGATAAGAGGAATATTACAAGGACAATGTCTTGAGAGTGAAATGATAGATGTTCTAGAAGCAAAATTAAAAACAATGGATTTTGTAAGTGAGAACGATATAAATATCTACATAGAAAAAGTTCAGGGCCAAAAAGAGTTAACTAATATATATAATAAAACTGTAAATAAAATCGAATTAACTAAAGAAGAAATATATAATATATATACAAAGCGATATGGATTTGGTTGGGAACAAGATCCGATGGTCAAAAAAACAACCAATTTAAGAAATATTAAAGAAGATATAAATAAATTAGATAAAGAAAGAAAGATTAAAATAATTACTAATTGTGCTGGATATTTACCAGAAGATTTTGTAATAGATGATCCTGGAATCCTAGTTAGAGTAACAATTGAAAATGCAACATTATTTCAATATGCTTCTTATGAACTTAGGAGTAATAGAGAAATTGCAAAACTATTAGTAGCAGGAAGTCCAAAAATATTTGCACTATTAAATGAAGAGTTAAAAGATGATAAAGAGATTGCTCTTTTGGCTGTTAGTGCAAATGGAAATATGTATGATATCGTAAGTGAAAGACTAAAAATGGATAGGGATATTGTATTAAATGCGGTTTCTCGTAATGGATTTGTTCTATGTACGGTGCCTGATAATTTTAAAAATGATAAAGAAATAGTTTTGAAAGCAGTTAATAATTATTCATCAGCCATAGGAGATGCAAGTGAAGAATTAAGAAATGATAAAGATGTAGTAGAAGCTGCTCTTTCAAAGAATATGGGTGCATTTATATTTGTTGGGGATACTATTAAAGACAATAAAGAGATTGCATTAAAAGCAGTTGAATATAGTCCTACATTATTAGAATATGTAAGTGATAGACTAAAAAATGATAAAGATATTGTGGAAATTGCACTTTCAAAAAGTATGGGAGTTTTTTCACTTACTGGGGAAACCATTAGAGATAATAAAGAAATTGCATTAAAAGCAATCGAGTATAATCCTATGCTACTAGAAAATGTAAGTGAAAGATTAAGAAATGATGAAGAAGTAGTAATGTCTGCAATCTCTAAAAATATGGTAACATTAATATATATAGGTGAAAAATTAAAAACTAATAAAGAATTTATTTCGAAGGCAATAAATTTAAATGAACAAGTATTTAAAAAAATTGTTCCAATATTAGATGATAAAAAATTTATTATGACTATTTTATCAATAAATGGTTCATTATTATCACATGCAAGTGATGAGTTTAAAAATGATTATGATGTGGTTTCATGTGCTATTAAAAATAATCATTATGCAATTTATTATGCGAGTGAGAAATTTAAAAGCGACAAACATGCTATTGAAAGATTATTAAATGATAATATATATTTTGATTTAAGCAGTATATCACCAAGTTTTATGGATGATAAAGATATTGTTAAGTTATTGATTGAAAAAAAATATCATGTAGGAGAATATCTTGGAAACAATTTAAAAGGTGATAAGGAAATAATATTATCTATAATTTCTGATGGAATTGAATTCCATAATTATAGTTATGCTGAACAATTTAAATATGCTAGTGATGAATTAAAGAATGATAAATCTTTTGTAAAAGAAGCAATTAAAATTAATCCATATATTTTTGGATATATTAGTGATAATTTGAAGAGTGATAAGGATTTCATTATAGAATTATTAAATACATGTGATTCTGAAAAGAAAGGTGCTGTTTTAGATATTCTTGCAGGTGAATTACCTAAAGAATTAAAAGATGATGAAAAATTAAATTCAATTTATACTGAAACATTATTAAATTTAATTTCTACTGAAAATATTGCTAAAGACATGAGTATTGAAGAAATATATCATGCTATTGACGATATTGAAAATATGTGCAAAGATTTGATTCTTTCAGATAAATATAAAAATGATCCTAATGTTATAAAATATGTTTCAACGAGAGTGTTGGAATCATTTAAAACTGTTTTACCTGAAGTCAGTGATTATATAGATCAAAGACAATCTATGTTAAAATAAAAGAAGTGTTTTACACTTCTTTATTTGTAGTATTATTTTCTAATTCTTCACCTTCTAGTAAAGATTTAACTTTATATTTTTTAAATTTAGATACTATATTATATGGTATCTTTTTAATTATATTATTATATTCTAAAGTATATTTATTATAAAATGTTCTTAATGAAATAATGTGTAATTCATTATCATTATATTCTTCTATAATGTCTTTAAAACTTTTAACCTCTTTACCTTTTTTATTATCTTCTTTTATTTCAATTATTTCTTTATAACATTTATCTAGTAAATTTTCATTTTTTAATGATGTAATCTCATCCATTTTTATTTTCTTCATATCATCAAAAACTTTACTATGAGTTTTATATTTATTTTCAATTAAATTAATCATTCTATCTAAAATATTATATTTATTTTTAACCTTGTCTTTATATTCTAATTCTGATTGATCTAATTTTCTCATTAGAATCAAAATTTTCTCATTGAAATATTTAAATAATATAATTATTAAGAATGTTAAAACTGTTATTATTGCAATTAATAATATAATAATGTTTATAGGTTTCATATTATCACATCCTAAAACATTATATCATAAAAAAACTTTTTTTAAAATTATTTAGCATATATTATTTCTTCATCAAATTCTACAAAATCTACATAAATCATTAATATCAAATAATATTTTCCATTATCAATATCATTTATTATTAGATTATCTCTTCCAGCATGTTCAATTATACCTACGAATATTCTATCTTTCCATTCATTAGAGTCAGCAAAAGAAGCATGTACTCTAACTTTTTTACCTATATTATTTCTAAGTATATTTTCTATATAACTTTGTTCCATAGGATAGTCTTTATTATATTGACCTATATCAAAGGTTGGACTACTTGATTGTCTTTCAATATCATTTATAAATACAGGTGTTTGATAATAACTTCCATTCATTAAATCATCTCCTATATTATTTAATGATAGTAAGTAAAAAGAGTGAATAATATTGGTTTTTAAATTAATATAGTTTATAATTAATATGGAGGTAAAGTATGGAAATAAAAGTAGGAGTTTCAAATCATCATGTTCATTTAACTCGTGAAGCATTGGATGTATTATTTGGTGAAAATTATGAATTAACTGTAAAAAGAATGTTGCTTCAAAAAGGACAATTTGCAAGCGAAGAAACAGTAACTTTAATCAAAAATAATAAGACTTTGGAACATATTAGAATAGTAGGTCCTCTTAGGAGTTATACTCAAGTAGAATTACTTGATAAAGATAATGAATATTTTGGTATAAATGCACCAGTTCGTAAAAGTGGAGATTTAAAAGGTAGTGAAACGATAGATATAATTGGACCTAATGGTACATATCATGCTGTTGAATCAACTATAATTTCAAATACACATATACATATGAGTGCTGAAGATTTAAAAACATTTAACAAAGTAAATGATGAAATAGTTAGTGTTATTTGTAATAATCATAAAATAGATAATGTCCAAATTAAATCAGATGAAACATGTGTACTAGAAATGCATATTAATAAAGATATTGCAGAATCTTTAAATATAGAAACTGGTATGGAGGTTGAAATATGTTAAAAGTTGAACATGTTACTAAATATTATGGTGATTTTAGAGCAGTTCATGATTTATCTTTTGAAATAAAAGAAGGAGAAATATTTGGATTACTTGGTGTTAATGGAGCAGGAAAAACAACAACATTTAGAATGATATTAGGACTTCTTGATAAAACAGAAGGTAATATTACATTAAATGATAAACCTATAGATTATACTGTAACAGATAGTATTGGATTTTTAACAGAAGAAAGAAGTTTAATACCTACTAAAACTGTGTTAGAACAAGCTGTTTACTATTGTTCATTAAAAGGAATGAAAGCAGAAGATATAGAAAGTAAACTTGATAAATATTTAGAAGAATTTAAAATATCTGAATATAAGAATAAAAAGATTAAAGAATTATCTAAAGGTAATCAACAAAAAATACAGTTTATTATAAGTATTTTACCAGAACCTAAATTATTAATATTAGATGAACCATTTAGTGGACTAGATCCAATTAATGTAGAAATGTTTAAAAAAGAAATATTAAGACTTAAAAATAATAAAACAATAATAATATTTTCATCACACATGATGGAGCATATAGAATATTTCTGTGATTCATTAGTTATTTTAGTACATGGTGAAACTGTATTAAAAGGTAAACTTACTGATATAAAAAGAAACTTTAGAAAGAAAAATATTAAAGTAGAAGCAGATATAGATATAAATAAAATTAAATCTATAAAAGGAGTAGAAAGTATTACTAAGAATAAAAATGAATATACTATTAAAATAGAAGATGATAGTGTTGTAGATAAAGTATTTAAAGAAATATCTAAATGTAAAAATGTTAGTAAGTTTGTAGTTGAAGAACCAACTTTAAATGAAATATTTGTTAGTAAAGTAGGTGAATCATATGAAGGATAAATTCTGGTTTTTAACAAAAGATAGTATTAAGAAAAAAGTAGGAACTAAATCATTTAAAATAATTAATTTAATATTATTTATTATTCTAGTAGGAGTTATTAATTTAGATACAATAGTTAAATCCTTTGGAGGAGATTTTGACAAAGAAGTAAAAGTATATATTGTAGATGAAGTAAATGTATATGATAAATTTGATAAGGAAATTAATAGTGAAGGATTAAATGTATTAGAAAGTTATAATGCAAAAATAGAAAAGAGTAATAAGACATTAGATGAACTAAAAAAAGATATAATTGATAATAAAAAAGATGACATTATTATTAATATTACAAATGATGATAAAAACATTTTAAAAGCAGATATTATTTCATATGAATATGTAGATCAATTATTATATCAAAGTTTAATTAGTGCATTAAATAATGTTAAAGTTGAAAGATCAATTGAATTATCAACTATAAGTAAGGAAGAATTATTAAATATTTATAAAAATATAGATATTAATAGAGTACTATTAAATGAAGATTTACAAGAAAACCAAGAATTAATTGAAATGATTGGTGGAGTAATAATAATTATATTTATAGTTCCATTCTTTATATTAATAGTATTAATTGTACAAATGATAGGCGCTGAAATAAATGAAGAAAAAAGAACTAAAGCTATGGAAGTTATTATTTCAAGTGTACCTGCAGAAACACATTTTATGTCTAAGTTAGTAGCAGCTAATGTGTTTGCTATAACACAAGGAGTTTTATTAATTTTATATGCAGTAATTGGTATTGTTATTAGAGGATTAACATCACCTTCATTAGCAGTAGCGGGTAGTGCAGTTGAAATGGGTAAAATAGGAACTTATGTAAATTTATTTTTACAAAGTGATGTGGCATCAAGATTATTAGTGGGTATTCCATTCTTTATAGTAATAATTATATTAAGCTTTTTTGCTTATTCATTATTTATAGGTGTTCTTGCGAGTGTAACAACTAGTATGGAAGATTATCAACAAATACAAACACCTGTCATGATATTTTTAATGATAGGATATTATTTAGCTATATATGCATCTGTATATCAAGGAGCAACATTTATTAAAATTGCAGCATATATTCCATTTATATCTGGTATAGTAGCACCAGTAATGTATTCACTTGGTCAGATAACAATTTTAGGATTAATTATTTCAATAGTTTTGTTAATAATTACATGTTACTTATTATATAAATATGGACTTAAAATTTATAAAGAAGGTATACTTAATTATCAATCAAGTAACTTATGGAAAAAAATGTTTAAGTCATTAAAAAGTTAAAAAAGTTCATTGACAAAATAATTAATAACATTATATAATTATATTGACATAGAAATATGTCAGAATACTTTACGATACATTGTGGAGTATTCAACCAAAACCCCCTGAAGGTTTAATTGCTATACAATAATGTTCAAAAAAGTTCAATTGAGTTTAATCTAGTGTTCTTTTTATGGTAGTTGAGGTCATCTAAAATAACATTTTTTAATCATTATTAATACTTTTGTGCATTAATTAAACTAATTTGATAAAAATAGAGCATACATATGCTCTTCAGGATAGAAGACAACATGGTTGACTATATAGTTTCTAAAATTCTAGGTAATATAAAAGCAAAATATAGTTTTTAAATCTATAATATTATATTTTGACTACTATTTTAAATACATTTTTTTAATTTGCTTAAAATTGTTAATGAAAAATATATAATTATATGATATAATTTAAATATAAAAAGACGCTAGTACAGGTCATTTTTAAATGGTTTTTGTATTGGCGTTTTTTAGTAGTAAGGAAGTGATTATATTTGAAAAAATACAAATATAATATTGTAAATTTAAATGATTTAAATGGTAAGTCTATATTAACTATTAGAGAATATGTTAGATTTAATGGTTATCCAAATTTTAAAGATGATGATGCAGAATGCTTACTTAGTTTGATTGATAATATATATGATAAAAATAGAGATGGTTTTGTTATCTCATATATGATTGAGCGAATATGTAAAGAATTTGACTTAATTAAAATGGATGATAATGCAATTATTAATATAGAAATGAAATTATCAAATAGAGGGGATAAAATTAAACAGGTAGTGCAAAATTATAATTTATTGAGTAATCAATATCCATTTCATTCAATTATTATTTATTCATATATTAAAGAAAATAATATGATTTTAAAATATAATATAGAATCTAAAGAATTGGTGGAAAGTGCATTTATTGAATTAAATGAAGATTTAGAGAAAGTAGAAAACTGTAGAATTCCAAACATTAATTTTAATATAAAAAGCATTTATCAAAATCCTAATTTTTTCCTAGAAGGTTCTTATTTTTTATCAAATTCTCAGGAAGATATAAAAAAGGAAATATTAAAAAATGATAGTGGTGTTTTTGCAATAAATGGTTGTGGCGGTACTGGAAAATCTTTATTAGCGCTTGACTTATATAAAACTTTACGTGAAACAAAGGATACTGTGTTTTTGGTTCCATTTGCCCAGCAAAAAATTATTGATGAAGAACTAACAGAAAAAATGAATATAAGAACTGAAAGATATTATAGGGATACTACAATAAAAGAAGTTATCATTGTTGATGAAGCACAAAGAATTAAGTATTTTAGACTCAAAGACTTACAAAAAAGATGTAAATATTTAGTATTATTTTATGATGAATATCAAGATATAGATGATATAGGTCAGATACAAATATTTCTTGAAGACTGCAGACCATCATTAATAGAAAAAAAGTTGAAACAAGTTATCAGAAACGATAATACTATGGATAGATTTGCTAGAAAAATATGCGGATATAAAAAAAATAAATTTGAATTTAAAACATTTGATGATGAAAAAATTAATATATATATGATTTCCGAATTTGAAAAATTAGCTATTAATAAGGATGATTATAAAATAATAGAGCCATCAAAGTCAAAAATGACCACAACTTGTGAATCAATTTGTTGCAATAAAAAATGTTTTTCATTAAAGCAAAGGTTCCAAAATGAAATTGTTCATTTTGAAATTGGCAAAGAATATAAGAATGTTTTATTATATTTATGTAATGGATATTGTGTTAAAAATAATAAAATTGATATGAAATTGCCTGTTTCTTATGGTAGTTTAAGAAATCAAATATATACTATAATATCGAGAGCGGTGGAAAGAATTATTATTATATGCGATGATATAGATTTGTATAATTTTTTGATGAAATGTAAAGAGGAATTAACTAATTAATTAGTTAATAACAAAAGTTAGTTGTGAAAGGAGTATAAATATGATTGTAAAATGCATTGATTTTTTTAAAATAATTGAAATTATTAAGAATATTTTTGTAACAATATATAATATTTTATTAAATATTTCATGTATATTGGATGGCGATATTAGAAGAGACATATTTATAGGAGTAACTGGTTTAATGGTTGCAATTGTAATTTTTATAGCTGAATTAATATCTAACAAAAAATATGAATTGGAAAAACAATTAATCTTAAGCAAAACAAAGATAATTAGGAATATGGCATTCTGTATTTTTATATATTTTTTAATGTATGTTTTTTCAATGATAAAGTGTTCAAATTGTGATTTAGATAAAACATTTTATATAGAAAATGATATTTTGTTTGTAATAACACAATTAATTTTGAATACTTTAATCTTAATCTTTTTATATAAAACATTTAATATTTTTAAAAATTCAGTTAAATTGAATACCGATAGAGAGTATTTTAATAAAGAATTGGACTTATATATCAACAAAGCGGTTGAAGAAATAGAAGAAAAGGCAAACAATAAAAGTTTAAAAGATATAAAAAAAATAATAAAGAAATACAATAAGTATTTAAAAAATAATAATAAACTGTCTGATAATTCAATTGAAGTTGGTTTCAGTGATGAATTATATAAACCAATATATGCTCATAAAAGAGGTTTGATCAAAAATTTTAATTATAAAAAAATTGATTCTATTATTGATAATATTGAAAATATTTCTATTGAAGAAACAAAAAAATATCTTCCGGAAAAACAGTTTATATTTGTATTTGCAAAGAAAATTGGAGATAAAGTTGAAAAAAATAGTATAATCGGTTATTGTTTAAGTGAATATGCTCAATACTTTAAGGACTACCCAGACTGTGTAATATATGATGAGCATGCTTTGTATCTTGGAGATGAAATTAAATTAATAAATGAGAATCTTTTTGAGTTGGCTAACTCTTATTTAGAACCAAGTGATTTTGACGATAATAACAGGCTATTTAATTATTTTAATTATTTATATCAAAATAGTTTAGATGGTGTAAGAAAATATGCATTATATCAAATGGAGGAGACGGAAAGAATTGTTTGTAAAGATAAATATAAAAATATTAGGTATGCAATTTTTTTAAATAGAATATCATCATTAGCATATAATAAAAATGAATTTGAAGAATATCAACAAATTAATAAGATTATTTTTAGATTATTTTATCATCAATTATCAAACGACAATGATATAAAAAATGTTGCCTATAATTTTGCTAACCATTATTTTAAATTTGATTATTTTTCAATAAAAAAGAATACTGATATTAGATATTATGATGAATTGATGTCAAATCTATTGAGATTTATTTGTATTTTGATTAAAGAAAAAGAATTTGAAGCAATAAATGTTTTGCAACAAAATATATTACTAGAAAATAGTAGATATATAAGTGATGTTTTTGACGATAAAGATATTTTAAATTTACAATTTGCAATAGGAATAATTCAATGTTTAATGATATTTATAGATAATACTAATATTACTGGAACTGATAAAAAATATATAGCTAAAATTATAAATTGGACTAGTCAATATTTTATAAATACATATGATGCGTGGCTTATAATTACTAATTTTAAAGCATACTATGATAAAAAAACGTCAATTCAAGAAGTATATAATCATTTAGAATTTGATTTAATTGATCATGAATATTTAAGTAGTTGGAGTGGCTGGAGTATTGGAAGAACAAGTGTATTAAAAGTATTACTTTATGCATTTAACATCAAACTTGTCTTTAAGGATAGCATAAATTATGATGAGATTACAAAAGATGATAAATATTACTACAATAGTTTATTAGAGTCTTTAAAATCAACTAAAAAGTTAAAAATTGAAAACGAATTAAATTTAAAGCTCGATAGTAGTAACATTATAGAATCTTTAGAACTTGTTATTGCTGATTCAGAGAAAAAAGAAGAAGAGTATAATAAAAATAATAAATTAAGTAAATCTAAGATGAATGATTTTAAACGAATTCTTAAAACAACCATTTTAAACAATTGTCAAGTTGACAACTATTTGAAAAAAATAAATAAAGTGGAAGAAAGCAACGATAAAATTAAAAAAGTATGTGGAATTAATGAATTAATACCTAGGGATGTTTTCTTTGATGAAGTTTATGGATATGAACAAATTGCCAACCAATTTGGAGATGCTTTTGCATCTGCTAAAGAAAAAGACTTCGTCAGTAAAGTTGATTCAATATCAGTTTTATCTGAAAAAAATATTGATGATGTATTAAAAACACTTAAGAATGTTGAAGACTTTTTATTAATAACAAATTATATAAACTATAATTCTATCAAAAGTTATGATTTGAATAAAGATTGTGTAATAATAGATGATAAAAAACTTGAAGTGATGAAGATTTCAAAAATAGATTATATTTATTTAATTGAGAAAAAATACTTGCCTAAATTACAGTATTGTGATTTTGATGAAGAATATAATAAAAATAATGTTGATAATCATTTATTTTATGAATTTAATGATTGTTCAAAAAATGAAAAAATAAGGAATGAAATAATAGAAAAGTCGAGTTGGTTATCTGAAAAAGGAAACATAGAAGAACAAAATGATTATTTAAGAAAATATTGTAGATTAAGAGTATTTTTATCATACAAATTTGTAAAAATAAAAAATTCAAAAGCAATTAAATTTAAATCTGATGATGGTTATTGTTAATTTGTGTTTTAATAAAATATGTTATAATCTATATATAGGTGAATGAAGTATGTTAGTATATGAAGGAATTAAATCAGAATTTATTAATGATGTTAATTTAAATATGATTGTTAATAAAATATATGAAAGATATAGAAAGTTTTTTGGTAGAACAACTGAATCTCAATTAAATTCATGGAAGAATTCTATGCAATATATGAGAGGTGTTTTAGATGATAATGAAATACCTAATAATGCTGGAGTAGCAATTGAGTTTAATATACCAACAACTTCTAAAAGGATTGATTTTATATTATCTGGTAAAGATAATAATAAAAAAGAATCAGTTATTATAATTGAACTTAAACAATGGGAAACTTGTAAGGCAATTGAAGGTAAAGATGGAATAGTTGAAACATATACTGGAGGTGCTGTGAGAGAAGTAGCACATCCATCTTATCAAGCAATGAGTTATGCTAATTTAATAAAAGATTTTAATGAAACTGTTCAAAATGAAGATATAGGATTATATCCATGTGCTTTTTTACATAATTATGATTTAAAAGGTGATGATCCTATATGTAGTAGTCAATATCAAGAATATATTAAAGAAGCTCCAATGTTTGGAAGTAAAGATTTTAATAAATTAAGATTATTTATTAAAAGATATATTGTTGAAGGTGATGATAGAGAAACTTTGTATAAAATAGAAAATGGTAAGATTAGACCATCTAAGAGACTTCAAGATTCATTATCTAAAATGTTAGAAGGTAATAAAGAATTTAACATGATAGATGAACAAAAGGTAATATATGAAGATGCTATTAGAATAGCAATTGATACATTATCTAGAAATGAAAAGAATGTATTAATAGTTAGTGGTGGACCTGGAACCGGTAAATCAGTTCTTGCCATTAATTTATTAGTTGAATTAACTAAAAGAAATATGACTTGTTTCTATGTAACTAAAAATGCTGCTCCAAGAGCAGTATTTAGAGATAAATTAAAAGGTAAGTTTACTATGACTTATATTAATAATTTATTCCAAGGTTCGGGACAATTTACTGAAGCAGAAAGTAATGAAATAAATTGTTTAATAGTAGATGAAGCACATAGATTAAATGAAAAATCTGGTTTATTTGCTAATATGGGTGAAAATCAAGTTAAAGAAATAATTAATGCTTCAAACTTTTCGGTATTCTTTATAGATGAAAATCAAAAAGTAACACTAAAAGATATAGGTTCAGTAGATATAATTAAGAAATTTGCTTTAGAATTAGGAGCGGGTATAAAAGAAGTAGAACTTGAAAGTCAATTTAGATGTAATGGTTCAGATGGATACCTAGCATGGTTAGATAATATATTAGAAATAAGAAAAACTGCTAATTATGATATAGATGATTTTGATTACGATTTTAGAGTAATAGATAATCCTAATGAACTAAGAAAATTAATAGAAGAAAAGAATAGAGAAAATAATAAATCAAGGTTAGTAGCAGGTTACTGTTGGAATTGGATTAGTGAAGGAAAGAATAAAACAGATGTACATGATATAGTTATACCTGAATATAATTTTGAAATGAGTTGGAATTTAGGTAATTCACAAACATGGGCAATAGATCAAAATTCAATTAATGAAATTGGATGTATTCATACATGCCAAGGATTAGAATTTGATTATGTTGGAGTGATAATAGGTGATGATTTAAGATATGAAAATGGACAAATTGTTACTGATTACACTAAGAGAGCAAAAACAGATCAATCATTAAAAGGAATTAATAGAATGAATCCAATTACTGCTAAAAGAGTAGCAGATACATTAATAAAAAATACATATAGAACATTAATGACTAGAGGTATGAAGGGATGTTATGTTTATTGTACTGATAAAAAGTTACAAGAATATTTGAAGGAGAGAAAAAAATATGTTATCAAGAAATGAAGCTAAACAAAAAATTGCAGATTACATTAAAAATCATGCGCCAATAAAAACTGGGGAAAAACTTCCAATTAAAATAGGAGAAACATTTCCTGTCTATAGAATTCCATTAGAATATTTAGTACCCAATGTATTAAATGATAGAATAGCATGGAAAATTAGAGAATTTGAAGCTGAAAACAATCGTAAATTATCTGTAGAGAATCAGGCTGATGTAGATTATGTTTATAAATTGATTGAGGAAGAGCATATATCTGAAAATGATAGAACACTTAAAGACATAGCTATGAAAGGTCAACAACAGCATGGAGTTATAACAAATGATGGAATAATAGTTGATGGAAATAGAAGGGCAACTTTAATACGTCAATTGTTTAATGGAAAGGCTAGAGATTTTAATAAAAATGTAGAAGAATTTAGATACTTTGAAACCATAATATTAACAGATGATGTTACACCTGAAGAAATAATGGCACTTGAAACAAGCCTGCAAATAGGTGAAGACATTAAAGTAAAGTATAATGCAATAAATATTTATATTAAAATTGATAATTTAATTAAAGCAGGTTATAATGTTACACAAATTTCACAATATATGGGAGAAGAAGAATCAGAGATTAAAAGAAAAATATCCACATTTGAATTAATGAACATATATCTTGATGCAATAGGTAAGCCTGATCATTTTACTTTACTAGATGGATTAGAAGACCAGTTTATTAAGACAAATATTATGTTTAAAAAATTGGATAATAAGACTTATTCAGCAAATTGGAATTATACAGATTTAGATGTAAATAATTTTAAAGAAGTTGCTTTTGATTATATAAGAAATAAATATGAAGGAAAAGAATATAGAGATGTTTTATTAGGCGGAACAAATAAAGCTGATGGTATTTTTTCCGATGAAAAGATATGGAAGGACTTTTATGAGAAACATGAGG
The DNA here is from genome assembly GCA_902778125.1 of uncultured Erysipelotrichaceae bacterium. GTDB lineage: Bacteria > Bacillota_I > Bacilli_A > RF39 > UBA660 > CAG-1000. Next base: position 36,021 of record CACYWH010000010.1, read on the forward strand.
AAATAATAAATAATGCTACTTTAGAAAATGAGAGCGATTGGAAATTATTAACTAAACAGTTGGAGGGAAATTTGAAGCATTCATATAGGCTTCTAACTCCAATACTTGATGATAAAAATATTTCATCAACTATTGAAACAATTCTATCTAAAGTTAATGGTTTAGAGGAACTAATAAAAGAAAAGAATGAACTAGATGAGAAAGATATAGAGAATATAAAATTGATTGAGAAAAAATTATATAGTTTGAGAAAAGAGTTTGATTAATATGAATAATGATATTTTAGTTTGCCTTTTTTCTTCTGAGTCAATAGAAATAAAGAATGCTTCTTTGCTAACAGATAGAATAAAAATGAAAATGAAATTATTTTTAAAGCAGTTACAAGATACAGAAGTAATATTTGGTAATGACGAAATAATAATTTATTGTAATGATAATGGCATTGTTCTGGATGTTGCAGAAAGAATTTTGGATTTTTTAAAGACATTAAAAATTGATTTTGAATTAGATGAAAAGTTGGATAAATTAGTAAAAAATAATATTAAAATAAAAAAAGAATCTGAAGCAAATTTAAACTTTTTAGTAAATATTAAGAATGATGAATTAAAAAACAGTCAAATGTTTTTAGCTTTTAAAAAAGAATGTGATGAATTATTAAAGATTACTTTAAAAGATTATCAATATAAGTCGTCATTTCTTTTAGTGAATGCAAAGTCTGGCTTTGATTTTTCAGTTCCCGGATCAGGTAAAACAATTATAACGTATTCTACCTATGCACATTTACGCAAGAAAAATATTTTATCTAATATATTGATAATTGGACCTAAAAATGCATACAATGCATGGTATGAAGAATATATAACTTGTTTTGGAATTAAACCTAATTTTAAAAATTTAAGTGATGAAAATGTTAAAAATTCTCAAGATTACTTAAAATCATCTTTGCAAAATCATAAAGAAATAACATTTGTTAATTTTGAAAAAATTAGGAGTTTAAGAAAAGAATTAATAAGCTTTTTATCTTTATCAAATTGTATGCTAGTTATTGATGAGGGACATAAGGTAAAGAATCCAAATGCTTCATCTACAAAAGTTGTGATGGATTTATCAAAGTATACTAATTATAAAATAATACTAACTGGTACACCAATGCCTAATGGTTATGAAGATTTATTTAGTTTAACATATATAGTAAATCCATACAAACAAATAATCCCTTTTAATTATTCTCAACTTAGAAAATTTACAATTAGGGGAATAAAAGAGCAAGATGAAAACACTATTATGTCTTCTTTGTATCCTTATTATTCAAGGGTTTCAAAGAAATATCTTATTAACAGAGGAGAATTATTACCTGCAAACTATACAATTAATTATTCTGAAATGTCTGAGAATCAAAGATATATCTATGATTTTTTAGATGGTTTGCTAACTAATTACAAAAATAGGTGGGAGCTTGAATTTGAGAGAATATTGATGAAAGCAATTCTAATAAGAAAAATGCAAGTTTCTTCAAATCCAAAATTATTAAGGAAAAGCCTTATTGCTTCTTTTGATGAAATAAAAGCTGATTTATTATATAGTGAAGAAACTGATGAAATTTCAAATGAAATGATAGAAGAATTTAAGAAAAAACTGGCTGTTGCAGATGAAATTATCAATAGAGATTTAAAAAATTCAATGGTTGGTGGTATTGTTAAAAGATTTATAAATGATGAAGAATTAGTGAATAAAAACATCTTAGCTATTGAATTGACAAAAAAAATAATTGATAAAAATAAAAAGGTTATCCTTTGGGATACTTTTGTAGAAAATATGGATACATTAAAACTAATGTTGAAGCAGACATATAATATTAATGCTGGAATAATAAATGGAACAGTTGTTGGAGAAGAAAGACAAAAAGTAATAAATGATTTTAGATATTCAGATTTAAAAGTATTAATTGCTTCACCAGCAACACTTGCAGAATCAATATCTTTACATAAATGTTGTCAATATGCTATATATGTTAATAGAAATTTTAATGCAGCACAATTTATTCAATCAAAAGATAGGATACATAGAATTAATATGCCAAATGGATTAACAGCTAATTATATATTTCTTATAAATAGAGATTCAGTTGATGAGGGTATTTCTGAGAGACTGGAATTAAAAGAGAGTAGGATGTTAAGAGTTCTAGATGCTGAAGATATTCAAATTGGATCTTTAGAAAATCAGGATAATTCAACTATGTCTGATGAAGATGTTTTATCAACTTGTTATATGTAAAAAGAAGATTAATAGTTAATCTTCTTTTTCAATTATATTTTCTAATTCTACATCAATTTTACTAATAACACCCACTACTAATGCATTGCCCATCATGAAATATCTTTTTTTATCTGTCATTCCGGTGTTTGTCCAATTATCAGGAAATTGATTGATTCTTTCACATTCTTTTGGAGTTAATAATCTTAATTTTTTAGTTTGCTTATCTTCTATAACATGTGTTGTTCTACTAATACCACTTTCTGAAGTTAGCATAGTTCTTGCTGGTGATTCTAAATTATCAGGGAATGGCATAGATCCTTCAGTATAAAAATATTCTTCACCATTTGGTTTAACTCTTGGAATTCTTTTGTTTCCTTTTAGATATTCAAATTTTTTGATTTTTTCATCTGTTAAAAAATATTTTTCATCAACTTTTGCATGTTCTCTAATTTTTTTTAGAGGATAAATCTCGTTACAATCAGACTCTACTTTTACTGTATATATTTTACCATTACACATTACTCCAGAATTGTAAAACTGTGTTTTAAAATTATCACTAATATCTACCAAATCTTTATATGTAGATTTTGATATATTAGCCATATTATATTCTAGTTCAATATCTTTAATTGAAAATTCTTTTGAAAAAATTCCTTTTTCAAATATAATATCTTTCATATTAATTTTTTCTAAATTTTTAAAGTAGTTTGTAGATTTATGATATGCAAATATATAAACTCTTCTTCTTTTTTGTGGAAGCCCATATTCTCCAGCATTTATAATTCTCCATTGTACTGCATAGCCATTATCTAAGAAACTTCTTAAAATTATTCCAAAATCTCTTCCTCTTTGTTTAGCAGGAGATAATAACAATCTATCAACATTTTCTAATAAAACGAATGGAGGTTTTTTAGCTTTTAAAACATCTGCAATTGCCCACCATAATACGCCTTTTTTTCCTTCAATTCCTTTACTACTTGATAGTGTTTTAGCAACAGAGTAATCTTGACAAGGAAATCCCCCAACAAGAAGTGTATGATTAGGAATATCTTTTTTGTTAACTTTAAATATATCAACATTACTTGCATCTTTATCGCCAAATCTTTTAGTATAGCATTCAAATGCTTCTTGAGTTTTAGTAGCAGGTTCCCACTGGTTAGCCCAAACAAATTTCCAATTGCCATTTTCTATAACTTTATTATTTTTTAATTCAACATGATTAAGTCCACATCTGAAACCACCAACTCCTGCGAATAATTCAACAACAGTTTTTTCCATAATCAAACCTCCTGTTTATTGTTAATCTTCCCCGTTTATATTATAATATATTTAGAAACTGAGATCAATATATAATTTAAAATTTCTAATTATTATTTTATAATAAAAATGAAATAAAAACAAGATCGAAATGGAGTAAAGTATGAAAAATGATGATAATAGAAAGTATTCAGAATTAGAAATATCACAAATATTAAAAGAAACATTGGGTAAAACATTTGGTGAGATTAATCAATATGAAATAGAAACATTTAACAAAGGCACATTTGGTCATATATATGAAACTGATGTTTATGGTTACAACATGAATTCATATTCTGAACCTGATTTTATAGATGCTGGTATTGAATTAAAAGTTACTCCATATAAGAAGAATAATGACAATACTTTATCTGCAAAAGAAAGATTAGTTTTTAATATTATTAATTATGATGATGAAATCAAAAATCCATTTAGAAAAAGTCACTTTTGGTATAAAAATAATAAAGTCCAAATAATTTGGTATTTATGGGAACCAAATAAAAAGAAAAGTGATTTTAGAATCACACATGAAAAATTGTTAAATTTAGCATTAAGTGAAGATTTAAAACAAATAGAGGAAGACTGGAATACCATAATCAATAAAATAAAAGCTGGAAAAGCTCATGAAATATCAGAAGCTGATACGATGTATTTAGGAGCTTGTACTAAAGGTGCAAATGCTAATTCTTTAAGAAGCCAGCCATTCTCAAATATAAAAGCAAAGCAAAGAGCATTTTGCTTTAAAGTTTCATATATGACTCAACTTGTTCGTAAGTATATTGGTAGGTATGAAGATGTTGAAAGATTTTTAAACAATAAAAATATATCAATAACTGAATTTATAGATGATATTGTTAATAAGTATAAAGGAAAAACTCAAACTGAGTTAATGAATATTTTTAATATAGATACTAAAGCAAAAAATATTAGAGACATGATAATTAGAAGAATGTTCAATGTTAAGGGAGAACTTGATAAGACTGAAGAATTTATGAAAGCCAATATTATTCCAAGAACATTAAGAGTTGAAGAAAATGGTAGAATAATTGAATCGTTATCTTTTCCTGCTTTTAAGTATAAAGAAATTATTAATGAAGAGTGGGAGGACTCACTATTAAAGAATACATTTGAAGAAACAAAATATATGTTCTTTATATTTAAGAATAATGGTAAAGATTATGTGTTCAAAGGAATTAAATTGTGGAATATGCCAGAAATGATTATTGAAGGCGATTTAAAGAATGTATGGCAAAAAACAATTGATGTCATTAAATCTGGTAATATAGTAAAAGAAATAGATGAAAATGGTAGAAGAATTACTAATTTCCCTGGTATGTCTGAAAATGGAGTATGTCATGTTAGACCTCACGGAAGAGATTCAAAAGATACATTCGATTTACCAGTACCAGATAAGTTAACTGGTGCTACTAAATATACAAAATATGCATTTTGGCTAAATAATAGTTACTTAAAAAAAGTTATATCTGATTGTTTAGAATAGGAAGTGAAACATAATGAATAATAAAGTATCTTTTGAAGAAGTAATAAGTAATAAAAATAATAAGCTGATAATTGACTGTATATATGAAAATAAAAAACCAAATGTTGACTACAGCTGTAGAGTATTACCAAAGTTAATGCGTGTTCAAAATTCTGGTGGATTTAGACCAATAGGGGAGTATAAGCATAATTTTGACGTTAAGTATGTTGTTTTATATTCAACAAATGAAGATATATACTGGCAAGATGTTTTAGATGAAGAATTAGGATTGTATATTTATTATGGTGATAATCAGAAAGCGGGAAGAGATTTACATAATACAAAGTTAGGTGGTAATTTAATATTAAAACAAGTATTTGAATTGGCTTCAAATAGCAATTTTTCTGAAAGAAAAAAAATTCCACCATTTTTCTTGTTTGAAAAAACATCTGATAATAATGTTAAATTCAGTGGTTTGCTTGTCCCGGGATACAAAGATATAAATCAAAAAGAATGGCTAACAGCTATTTGGGCAAAGCGTAATGAAGGCGGAAGATTTCAAAACTATAAAGCTATGTTTACTGTTTTAGATACTTCTTCAGGTTCAAATAGTAATCCTAATGATGCATCTATAGATTTAAGATGGTTAGATGATTTACGAAATGGAAAGGGATATGAAAGTAAATATGCACCAACATCCTGGAAAAAATGGATTGAGAAAGGCATATATAAACCCTTAACTGTTAATTTAGATTCGAGAATTAGATCAAGAGAAGAACAATTACCATCAAATAATAATCAAATTGAAATGTTAAAATATATTCATGATTATTTTATTGATAAGCCTACTAACTTTGAAGCATTTGCAATTTCACTAACAATGCTTGCGGATGGTAACATTATTAATTGTGATAATACAAGGCCTAGTAGAGACGGTGGAAGAGATGGTATAGGCGAATATAGAATCATGAATAAAATATCTCAAGCACTTAAAACTACATTTGCTGTTGAAGCAAAGTGTTATGATTTAAATAACAGTGTTGGTGTCAAAGAAACTTCAAGATTGATTTCAAGAATTAGGCATCGTCAATTTGGTGTTTTTGTTACCACATCTTTTGTAGATAAGCAAGCATATAAAGAGATAATTGAGGATGAACAACCAATAGCAATCATTTCTGGAATTGATATAATTGATATTTTATTTCAAAATCAAATTACTGATATCATTAAATTAAAGGATTATTTAGAAAAGTATTTTCCACAAGATTTAGATATTTAAAAATTAAAAATCACAAGAATTAATCTTGTGATTTTTTGGTGAATGATTTAATAAAATCTATATCAATAGATAGTTTTTTGACTACTAATTCAGTTGGTACAACAAAAGGTGGAACTATAAATCCTTTGCTTTTTAATTCATTACAAATTTGTTCTTTAATTATTCTAGCTTGTCTTATACCAACATTTGCTAATTTTTGTATGTCTTTTGTACTGCACCATTGTTTTGATACTAATTGTATAATTTCTTCGTTTGATATTTGTTTTTTCACTAATAAACCTCCTTTCTTAGATTCTTTAGTTAGAATGTAATAAATAATATTTAAACTACCATTTAAACTACCAAAATACTAGAAATATGGTAATCTCAATTAAACTTTGTAATGAATAATAATAAGATTTAGTAAGAAATAATGGGCTTTTAAACTCGAAGGTACATGAAATTAAGGTTCCCCCTGAAGAGAGCAATATAGTTTTTTATTTGTTTCCAAGTTTTAAGTATATGAATGAAATTGCGATAGGTACTATTTTTATGTTATAATTACTAATAGAAATATAATATTGTATATAAAAACGATTGTTATAAATATATTAGTTATAATAATTGATTAAACTTAAAAGAAAAATCAAGGTTAAACATACTAAAAATCAGTTATTGGTTTTCAAAAATTGATAGGAGGCAGTTATGATTAATCCAAATGAATTTTATGATAAAACAAAAGTTGGTGTTAATGAAGAATTAATAGATAAACTATTAGACAAATATTTAAAAATATCGTATAAAGATATGAATTGGAGTGAAACGGATATTGAAAATTATAAAAATGTTCACGGCGGAAAAAATCCTAGCATAAGTCAATTGTATAGCAAAATTAATAACTATGATGATGAAATTAAACCTAGAAATATTAAAGATTCCGATTTGTTTTTTAAAGAAATTAATAGAGATTTTTTTGCTGCAGGGATGCCATTTGATCCCTCAACCCATGGTGGAATTACAAACCCCTTGGCTGTTATGCCTGGATGGTATACATTAAAGTCATGGTATATATTGGGTACAGATAAAATACATGATAGTGATTTTGCTCACAGATTTTATTTTGGCATTCCAAATGATCAAAAATACAGATTGGCTAATGTTTTATATGATGAATTTAAAAATGCAAATATTCCATTCTATTTTAAAATTAATGTTTTTGATGAAGAACGTACAGATAATATTGTTTTATATACATCCAATGCATTACTAGAAGAAACGATTAATGTATTAAGAAGTGTCGAGACTAAAATGCCTGATTTAATTAATTTGTGTGGAGAACCATCAATTATTGTTGGAAAATTTACGAATAAGATTGGGTATGCAAGTGAAAACCCTACTTTAAAAACATCTTATACCGACTTAATATGTACTGAATTTATTGATTCGTTAGATACTGTTTTAGATTTATATGCGAATAAAAATGTAAATCCTAGAATTATAAATGCCTATAAGTCAAAAATTAATAAATATCTTAATGCTGGTAAAAAAGTTGAAATGAGAGCTAGAAGAAGAATACTCTTAGAAGTATTATTAAATGAAGAACCAGTATTTAAAAGTAAGTTACTTGATGAATTTAAAAAGAGAGTATGCGCTGATGGGCTTGATTTAAATAATATATGCTTTAGCAATAATTCAAAGTCACAAATGGAATCTCAATATGATATAGGTAATAGTATTCATAGATAATTTAATTTTATGGCTCTAAAAAGTAGTTTCTTTAAAAGTATACTACTTTTTTATGTATATAAAATTATAATAACACACGAAAATGTTAGTGATATGATAAATAAGTAGTGCTCAATAATTAAAATATTTTTTAAATTGTTTTTATGTTATAATTTATTTGAAGATAGGGTGATTGTATGGAATTCTTTCTTGGACTAATAGTTTTGTTTATAATAGTTTTTACTTTAGTTAAAGACTATTATAAAAAAGATAAAAATAGTAAAAAAGACAAACACATAGTTAACAAAAAGAAAAATGTTAATTATATAGAAAATAATAAAGAAGACAATAAAGAAGATAGAAGATTAACCATAAAGAGTATAGATGAAATAGAAAAAATTAAAAATATAGAAACTCTTGAATATATAAAAGAAGAAATTGATTATGTGAAACCAAATATATCACTTTTAGATGACGGTGAAAAAGATAATGTTAGCGGAGATGAAATTAAAAATAAAATAAAAATAATAGATGATACATTAAATTCTTTTAAGATAAATGCTAAAGTATGTAATGTAAACATCAGCACGTTAGTTAGTGTCTTTGAAATAGAAATATCTCCTAATACTAATGTTGATAAGATTAAAAATATATTTGATAATTTTAAAGTTGCACTTGGTAATAAAAAAATAAGATTAATAATTCCTATCCCTGGAAAAAATACTATAGGTATAGAAGTTCCAAATGATTATGAAAGCAAAATTGTATTAAAAGATATGTTAAGTGATATTCCTGATAAATATAAGAATTCTAATATATTAATACCAGTCGGAATTGATTCATATGGGAAAAAGAAATATTTTGATTTATCTGACTATCAAAATTTGCTTGTTGTTGGTTCTCCAGGGAGTGGAAAGAAAAATTTTTTACATTCTATAATTACTTCATCTTTAATAAATAATACACCCAATGAATTAAAAATTATAATAATAGATAATAGTAAGACTGAATTTGCTGTATATGAATCTGCTAACTATATGGTTAACGTGATAAGTGATTCTAAAAAAATAGAATCTACTTTTAAAACTATCAGCAATAAAATGAATGAAAGAAAAGAAGAACTTTCAACTTGTAATTCCAAAGATATATATGAATATAATAAACAAGGTGGAAAATTAATAAATTTTGAATCTATTTTATTGATAATAAATTCATATAGTGATATTTATCAATCAAATAAAGCCATTAATAACTATATAAATGAAATAATTAATAATGGAAAAAATCTTGGAGTGAATCTTATCTTATGCGCTAATAACTCATATTCTAAATTTGATAAATATATTGATGAATTAGATTTTAACTCAGTTATATTATTTAAATCCAATAATGATTTTAAATATAATAAAGTGACTGATAATGATATCCTTTTAGGAAATGGTGACATGTTTTGTAAATTATATGGTGAAAAAGATATAACTAGATTACAATCACCATATATTACTTTTGATGAATCAAAAAGAATTGTTAATTTTATAAAAGAAAATAACAATAGACCTAGATATAGTGATAGCTTCGCTAACTTTGAAAGCGATAACGAATCTAGTGGAAGTGTTTCAGGAGAGGGATCTTCTTCTGAACAAAAAGATGTGTTATATGATGAAATATTAAATTATGCTATTAGAATGGGACAAATAAGTGCTTCATTAATTCAAAGAAAATATAGTATAGGTTATAATAGAGCAGCTCGTATAATGGATATGTTTGAAGAAAAAGGTATTGTTGGTCCTGCAAAAGGAAGTAACCCACGCAAAGTACTAGTAAAATTAGGAGATGAAAGTGAAATATGAAATGGCTAAAGAATTTATTTGAGGCTCCCTTAGTGGGTGGTTTATATCTGTTTTATTTAATTATGAAAATATTGTTTATCCTACTTGCATTATTTATTTTGGTATGTATTGTTTTTGCTATAATTGGTTAAAATTAAAAACTTTGTTATCGTAAAAGATTAACAAAGTTTTTAATTATAATATTATTTTTTCTATTTGGATCTAATAAACAAACTAAATCTTTTTCTTCTATATTGAATGATGTTTTAAGTTCAAATAATTCTTTATTGTCTAATTTATTTTGAACATATTCTTTAACTACAAGGCCGACACCTAATCCACTTTGTGCACATTCTTCAACTATTAAGTCATTTCCAATTTCCATTAATGGCTTAATTACTATATTATTAGTATTACAAAATTTATCGAAATTCTTTCTATTACTAGCAGTTAATGGTAAAAGAATTAGCGGTAACTTTTCTAAATCTTTTTTATTAATTATTTTATTTAAGTATTTACTATCTCTATTAACAACTAAAATATCATGTAATTTTTTAATTTTAATAATTTCAAAATTATCAGGTATATTATTTGGTAAATGAGTAAATATAATATCAATTAATCCTATTTGTGCTTTTTTTATTAATTCACCAGTAACTAGTGTATGAACTATCACATTAATATTTGGATATAATTCATGAAATTTTTTTATATATGGCATTAAATATCTTTGCATTATTGTATTTCCAGCACCTATATTAATTGTTCCTTGTTCCATGTTATTTAGACTCATTAAGTCTTCTTCTGCAGATACAATTAATTCCATTGATTGTTTAATCTTTTTATATAAAAGTTCACCAGCATTATTAAGAGATACACCATCTTTTTTTCTATTAAAAAGTACAGTGTTTAAATCTCGTTCTAGTACTTTGATTGCTTTACTTACTGCCGGTTGACTAACCATTAATTCGTTAGCGGCTTGAGTTATATTTCCGTTTTTAGCGACATAATAAAATGTTTTATATAATTCTAAATTTGTTTTCATAGTTCCTCCTATAACTTATGGTTATGTTTGATATGAAAAATATGTATTTTAATTATATCATCATTTTGATTATAATACAAACTTGTTTGTATGGCCAGTCAAACAAAAACTATAGAAGGAGGGTTTAAAAGATGGGAAAATCTATTAAGGAAAAAATGCTTGATTTAATGAATGGTCAAGAAGTAGAACGTGTTAATTTCTTTAATGACGGTAGTGTAACTACTGATAATTATTCATTTGTAGAGCATTCATATTTTTCTACTGCTGCGATAGGTAAAACATTCTATGATGCTGCTGAAAGTTATTTTTATCAATGTGATTTTGATAATATTTCTATGGATTTATTATTAGGACTTGTATATGATAAAAAGTATGTTAACGATGATAACAGTTTAAAAGAAAATGCTAAACCTATGGATAATATTGTTAGATACTATACTGGTAGTGTTAAAAGCTATTTAGATAATGTTCAGACAAATACTGAAGATTATTATAAGTATGGTGTTGGAAGACAAGGATATGTTAAATATGATGATTTATTATCTATGGTTGAACATGAAGGATTAGCTTTTACAGGACCAAAAACATTTGAAGAATTTAGAGATTTAATTCTTTGCAAATGTAAATTTGATGTTAGAATATCTGCTAATCTAAAGCAAGAAAAACAAAAGAAGTTAATAAAATAATGGAAAGGAATTACTTAATTGTAATTCCTTTTTTATAATGCTATACTAATATTAGAGGTAAGATATGGTATTAGGTATATGTGATACACCAAAAGTACTGGAAGTAATGAACATAGTAAATATAATTATTACTATAATAAGAATAGTAGTACCAATAGTATTACTTTTTTCACTTACGTTTAAATTAGTAAATGCAAGTACTAAAAATGATGAAGATGCACTAGCATCTATAAAAAAGAAAGCGGTACCAAGTATAATAGCAGCTGCATTAATATTTATAGTACCAGTATTAGTAAATTTAATAGTGAGTGTATCATTTCCAAATAGTGAATATACAAAATGTATAGCAAATATTTCTAATAATACTATACAAGATATATATACAGATAAAGAGGATAAATTAGTAAGTAAAGCAGAAGAAACACTAAATATAAATGATTATATAAATGCTAAAAACTATTTAACAAATATAAAAGATGATTCAAAAAGAGAATCATATGAAGCAAGACTAGAAGAGGTTAAAAAACTGATAGATGAAGCAAGGGCTGTAACTGCTGATGGGTATGTTGATAAAGATTATGGTACTGGTAAGTGGGTATATCATAACCTTGGATCAGAAGAATTAAAGAAATATACTTCTTCTCCAATGGCATTTGCGGAGTATGTACCTGAATATGCAGTAAGTAGCGGTGATTCACTTCCATTAATAATATTTCTTCATGGACTTGGACATACAATGTATCAAAATGATAATGTTACTTGTTTATCGTCTTCTTGTTTGCTTAATAGCATACATGTTAAGACAATTGAACGTTGGGGTGAAACTGGACTTAAAAATATACCTGCAATTATGATGGCACCTCATTTAGAATATCAAGATTGGAGCAATTCAATATCAATGGCAACTATTAAAGCAATTATTGAATATTCAAGAGATAAATATAATGTTGATACAAACAAAGTTGTTTTAATGGGGCATAGTCATGGAAGTTATGGTGTTCCTAAAGTGTATACTAAAGCTCCAGATTTATTTTCTGCATTAATAATGACAAGTGGTTCGAATCCTGAAGCAACAAAGGAACAAAAAGCAGCACTACAAACTGTTCCTTTAAAAGGATTTTCTGAAGATAATGGAAATCATAGAAGAATGATAGGATTTTTTGAAAGCATTGGTAGAATAGATGATTTGACTATATATAAAGGTGAACGTCATGATGGAACACCAGCAAGAGCACTAACTACAGATGAAGATGGTGATGGTATATCCGACTTGATTTATTGGGCATTATCTCAAAGTAAATAAATATTAAAAGAATTAAGGATGTGTAAAATATGAATAATAAAACAGTAAAAGCAATAGTTATTATAGTTTCAATTATTTTCTCTATAATAGGAATTTTCTCTTTTATATTTATAGTTTTTATTATAGTAGATACAGTAGAAGATAAAATGTATGATAATGAAGTAAGAGAAAGTTTTTCTGAACTCATATTAGATGCACCAGATGAATTTGACAAAGATGATACTTATTATATAAATTATTCATATGATGATAATGGTACATATTGCTATATGAATATTTATCCTAGTGAAAAATATAATACTTTAGAATATGAATTTAATGAAAGCATTCGTTATACTTTGAATGATAAGGTAAGTGGATTAAATGAACTTAATATTAATGGTAATAAAGTTTTAAATGCTGAAGTTGAGACTGAAGATAGTAAAGAATATTATTATGGTATTGAATCTAAGAATTATTATTATATTATTAAATATTCAATTTATGATAATATGAAAGGTGATAGAAGTGATATTGATACTAACCTTTGTTATTCTGCAAAAGATAAAACACTTTAAAATAATATATGAATAATGATATAGTTGAAATGATAAATATTTATAATACTTTTGATATTGATTGGTTAGGAGATAAAATTAATTATCCTTCTGATTTAACTAGGCATCATATTGTTAAAAAGGAACATAATGGAGAAGATAGTATTAATAATTATGCGCTTCTTACTAGTTTATCACATCATTTTATTCATTATTTGGAAATTAAATATAACAAAGAATATAATGAATTAAATAATTTATTACTTGAATTAAATAAAAGTGGTAAACCTCCAACTGATGAATATTTTGATAAGGTTATGAAAATAACAAAAAGAGTTAAAAAAGATATTAAAAATAAGAAAAGAAATAGGAAATAGTACTAAATAAGTACTATTTTTTTAATAATTTAATATGTTATAATTGATATATATGTTAGTAAATAATAGTAGGGGAGGTATTATGGATAAGTTAAAAAAATTTATAAAAAAGAATAAAAAAGAAATTATATTTTATGGAATAATATTTATTTTAGTATTAATATTATGTGCATTATTTCCATATTCACACGATGATTGGGCATGGGGAAGTAAAATTGGAATAGAGAGACTTAATACTAGGTTTTATAATTATAATGGAAGATGGATTGCAAATTTACTTGTTTTAGTTCTTACTAGGTCATACATTTTAAGAGTATTATTTGTATCTATATCATTAATTATTATATTTTATTTAACTAATGTTTTAATTGAAAGTAAAAACAAAATACTAAAATATTTTTCATTATTGTTTTTTGCATCTATTCCACATTTAATTCTTATGCAAAGTGTTGTATGGGTTAGTGGATTTACTAATTATGTTTTTTCTGCAGTACTTATATTAATATATTTTTTATTAAATAAAGAAACAATTAATTTAGAATATAAAGAATATAAGAAGAGGTATTTACCATTATTCTTTGTGTTAGGTTTATTATCTACTTTATGTGTTGAACATGTAACGATATATTGTGTTTTATTATCTTTGTTTTTCTTAGTACTAATATATATTAAAAAGAAAAAGATTGATTTAAGCAATTTATCATATTTTATAGGTAGTATAGTTGGTAGTATAATTATGTTTTCAAATAAAGCATATCATTCTATAGCAGTAAGTGCTGATGAATATAGAAATATTAGTCCAATAACTAATATGATTAAAAATTTTTTTGATACTATAATTAATCAACTTGTAATAAATAGTTATGTGTTAAACATAGTTGTTAGTGTCACATTAGTTATTTTACTATTTAATACTAAGTTTGTTAAAAGAATACTAAATATACTAAAGAATATTGTTATATCAGTTTTAGTATCATTTCCTATATATGCTTTAATAATTAAAGTTATTAACACTCAAATATTATTAAATTATACCAAGTATTTTAATGGATTATTTGTACTTATTTATTTAATTGCTATATTCATATCTTTATTAATGTTATTTAAAAAGAAGAAATTATTTAAGTTATTATTTGCATATTTTTCTATAGCAGTCGTATGTGCTCCATTAGTAATAGTTAGTCCAATAGGACCAAGATGCTTTTATATTACATATGTTTTCCATATTTTATTTGCACTACTTTTACTTGAAGAGTTATTTAATAAGTATAAAATAAAAAATAATATATATGAATATGTTAAGAAAATATTAATAATTATATCTAGTTTGTTTTATGTTATATATTTTATTATATATGCACTAATATTTAGAGCTTATATTATTAGATATAATTATTTAATGGAACATATTGATGATGCTAAAATATTATTACCTAAAATATCTAATACTACTTTTGTACAGCATCCAAATCCAGAAGATGATAAGTTTATGGAAAGATTTAAGTTGTTTTATAATATTGATGAAGATACTATAGTTGAATTTTTACCGTATAATGAATGGAAGAAAGTTAAATAGTTATTGACAAAAAAATGTCAATAACTTTTTTGTTTATTGTGAGATATTTTTAAAAGTGTTATTCTTAATTTATAAGTAAGGAGAGATTTTATGGATTATGAAATTAAGGGTGGTAGTTTTCCAATAGTTGAATGTACATTGAAATCAGGTGAGTCAATGATTACTCAAAGCGGTTCAATGTGTTGGATGGATTCGACTATAACAATGGAAACATCATCAAATGGTGGATTTGGAAAAGTTGTTGGTAGATTGTTTACAAATGAAAAACTATTTCAAAATATATATACATCTACAAAGGATGGATCTAAAATAACATTTGGTACTTGTGTACCTGGTTCTATTATGGCTATTAAATTAACTGGTGGACAAAGTATTGTTTGTCAAAAGTCAGCTTTTTTAGCATCATACGGTAATATTGAATTATCAACATTCTTTAATAAAAAAATAGGTGTAGGATTATTTGGTGGTGAAGGATTCATCATGCAAAAGTTAACTGGAGAGGGAATAGTTTTCTTAGAAATCGATGGTTCTAGTATGGAATTTGAATTAAAAGAGGGACAAACTCAAATAATTAGTACTGGATATCTTGTATCTATGAGTGATACTTGTAGTATTGATGTTCAAACAGTTAAAGGATTAAAAAATATATTATTAGGTGGAGAGGGGATATTTAATACTGTTATAACAGGGCCTGGAAAAGTTGTTGTACAAACAATGCCTCTTGCAAGACTAGCTAATAGTATTTATCCATATTTACCACAAACTAGTAGTAGTTCATCTAGTAGTGGAAATGATGCAGTAGATGCTGCAACATCAATATTTAAAATGTTTAGCAAAAAATAAAAGATGATTAATCATCTTTTTTTGTAAAATTTTTTCTATTTTATTGATTAAAAAACATTAATGTGTTACTTTTAAATTGGTGATATAGTATGAAAGAGAAGATTACAATAGATCCACAGAGATTTAAAGTGTGGGTAAATGAAATGTCTGATTATTTAAATGGTGGAGCAGATAGTGTATATAATTGTTCTATGAAATTTAATGAACAATTGCAAAAATTAGTTCAACCTAATGTTTGGACGGGGCCTGCTGCTGCTGAAAACTATAGAAATTTTATAGATACACATAATCATATGGTGAATTTTATTAATGATTTTGCTGAAATATTAAAAAATGAAATTCATAATGTTTCATCTAAAGTTTCTAAACTTGAATTAACGGGTTTAGAAGTTAATTCTGGTATGCTAAATGTATTTGGAAGTTTAAATTATAATCAATTAAAAACTTTATCTGAAGAAAATGTTAATAAGAGTATTATAAGTTATGATTATAATGCTATAGTTTCTATAAGTGAATCTTTAAAACATATTTTAGGTGATTTAGATGCAGTTAAAAATTCTCTTATTTCAAGGGCTGAAATGATAAATGATGGTAGTGGAATGTGGGATGGTAAACTTGCATCAAATGCTAAAGAAATATTACTTGGTATGTTACATACTAATATAGAAAAAATAATGGAAAATTTAAATATATGTATTGATAATATACGTATGGCAGCAGATGATGCTAAAAACATTAATTTAATATAAGGCTTTGATCAAATCAAAGCCTTTTTATTTTTAAATAATTATGTTAAAATGTTCATATAATAGAGGTTAACATGATTAAAAAGAATAAAAAGAAAATTAAAAAAGTTCCTATGAACGATTTTTTAAAAACTACAATAGTAGTTTGTTTAATTATATTTGTAAGTATATTTGTTTTATTTGCGTTGAGTTTTTTATATCCAATAATATCTTATTATGTATGGAATTGCTTTGTTGCTAAAATAAATTCTGTATTATTTTATATTTTTTCTAAAGGAATTTTAGGAACAATTGCTTTTATATTACCTTTATTATGTTGTATGATAATTTCTATTATACATGACAATATACTTTTTAAAAGTAAAATATCTAATGTAAAAAAGTTTGTCGTTTTAAACAGATTAAGAAGTGTAATGATTATAGTATACACAATATTTTTCTCATTTATTATATTGGTATCATTTTCAACTACTATGCCATTAATTAGTGATTTATATATGGCAAAAAATAGTAAAAAAGAATATAAAATTAGTGATCTTGAAGCATTAAGGGATATTTATTATGACAAAATTAATGAATATTCTAATAAATTTGAAAGAGATGATAATGGAGATATTATTTATGATAAACCAATATTAGATTTATCCATTGTAAATCTAAAGAAGTTATCAAATAAAATGAATATTATAAGTGGAATATATCCTAGGGGATATAGATATATGGGTGAGTTAGACATTATGAATGATGGAACATATCTAGGGCTTACGAATCCAATGTTTCATACGATATCTATTGCAAAAGATTTACCTACTACAAAAAAATTATTAGTAATTACTCATGAATTTTGTCATTCTAAAGGATTGCTAAGGGAAGCAGATGCTGAATTTTGTTCAACTATAGCATTATTAGAATCTGATGATGAGTTATCAAATTATACTGCATACTTAAATATATTTAACTATGTTAATAGTGCACTTATTGATATGGAACATAGAAATAGTGAATATAATAAAAATGTTGTTGATAAGTGTTTGAAAGATGGATATATGGAATTTTGTAATTATACAGCAAGTAATATATATAATCTTATTAAACGTAATGATAATATATATATTGAAACATACTATCTTAAAAATTATGAAGAAAAAATAAATGATTTAAAAATTAATTTATTTCATTTAAATAATAATTATGATGTTAATATATATTTAAATGAAGATGAAATCAGTTTTGAAAAAATAAATAGTTATTTAGAAGATGGAATATTTAGTGATAAAGATTATATTACTGTTAAAATATTAACTAAGAAAGAAGATATTTTAAAGTTATATGAATATTTAAGAAAAAATTCAAAAATATTTGAATATGAATATGCTGAAATAGTTGATGAAGAAGATGAAATAGAGTCATATGAAGAATACTATTTATCACCTTTTAAAAAACCAGGATTAAATTCTATTATAGGTAATGATGACTTTGATTATGATAGAGTTGTAAGGTTGTTATTAGAATATAATGATATGTAAAGTAATTATCTAATTAATTTACATATCTTTTTTTAAATGATATACTAAAATTGTATTAATAATAGGAGGAATTATTATGGCAAATAATGAAATTTCAATTGTTCCAACTGATTTAAGAAACGCAGCAAATGCTATTAAGGAACAAATTGCTGAACCTTTTGCAGAGGATATGAAGGAGTTTTATAATAAATTAAATGAATTTGTTAATAAAAGTTATGTATCTAATGCATCAAAGGAAAAAGAAAAACAAATTGCTGATAAGAGTGAATTGTTACAAAAAATGTATAATGTAATGAATGAATATGCTGCATTTTTAGATGAAACGGCTACTAGATTTATTAAAACAGATCAAGATAATGCTGCTAATTTTACTAAAATGTAATAAGGAGGAATTAATATTATGAATGGTTCTACATATTTAAATGATGAAGCTAGAAGCTATATAGAAGAAATAAGAAAAACAAAAGATAGAATGAAATCTAGATTTGAAGATTTTAATGATACAATGAAAAAACTATCATCTGGAAATGCTTTTGTTGGATCTGCTGGAACAACATTCTTTCAAAAATATGATGTTTTAAAAAAGGAATATACATATTTTGAAGATTTATTTGAATCTTTTGCAAAAGATTTTGAACAATCTGTTGAAGCAACTGAAGCAACAAATAAAGCTGTTGAACAAGCAGTATCTGAAATATCACAAGTAAAATAAGAAACTAAATAAAGTTTCTTTTTTATTGTATAAATAATAATTAATCTATGATATAATATATTATATAATGAGATAGTATAATAATAGAGGTATGTGTAATTATGAATGATACTGATTCAAGTGAATATTTTTATGATGATCCTGATTTTAATAAAAGTGTTGTTACATATGAAAATGGTACTGCAAATGGTACCTTAGTTGAATATGGAAAGCACGATACTAATGATGGTTATTTTATATATTATTCTGATTCGTGTCCTTTTGATAGTGAAAAGGGATTTACACCAAAGTCAGTTGGTGTATATATATCTGAATCAGGAGGATTTTATAACCATAAAGAGTGGTTTAATGTTGGAAAAGATACATCTGCAGCCTTCGAAAATATGTTTGCTGATTCTAATCAGGAGTTGCCTGATATGATGATAATATCAAAAACATATAATGATCCTATTGATAATTTTGATAAGTATGTTGATATTATACATGATAGTACTGATATTAATAATGCAGATATATCTGTATATGGATTTAGTAAAGGAACTGATTATGCATTAAAGTTTTCTGAAAAGTTAATTAATACTGAGGATGTAAAACCATTAGATATTGCATTAATTGATCCAGGTAATCATGGCCAAAATTTATATTGTAGTTTTGATGTGAACGAATTAAACGGAACAATTGATGCTTTGAAAAAAAATAATGCTAATGTTTTTATGGTTATTCCAGACGGATTTCCTACTGGAAGTGCATTCGATAAAATCGCAAAATCTGGAGTATCTAGTTATATAATAGGAACTAATGTAACTGATCACTTAACTATTAATTTTAAAGCAATTGAAGATGGTATTCTTGGTTTTATGGCTGGTAAAGTTAAGCCATTATTTAATAGTGGAAAATATTCTTTTAGTAAATATATTAATGGGGAATGGAAACAAGTTTTATATGATGATATTACTAATGTATTGAATACTAATGATATTGGAGATAATTTTAAAAATTTAAGTAGTTTAAATGAAATTGATACAAATAGTTTTATAGTAAAATTGGGACTTGGTCATGATTTTACTATCTCTTCTGATACAGCTAATACTATTAATAGTATGCAAAATATAAGAGGTGTAATTAAAACCAATGCATTGGCAACTTCTAATGTAAAAGGGAATTTTGCAAGTACTACTAATGTGCCTAATGAATGCGCAAATACTCTTGCAAATTATTATGATGTAACATCTGATTTACTTACTAAAATATCATTAATAACTGAGGAAATTGTTGAAACTGCTATAGATTTTCAAAATAAAGATAAATCAATTTCACAAAATGTATATAGCATACAAGATTTAAATTCTAGTGATAAGGAAGGTGAAGCAGTATGACAGTTTTATATAAAAATGATTTGGAAACAGCAAATAGTCTTGCTGCTTTGAATGCACTGGATAATGAAGAAGAATCTGCTCAAAAATTAATTGAAGCAATAAGTAATTTTATAGAAGAATCTAATTTTAAACTTAAAGGTGAAACGTGGGATAAAGCAAGAAGTAAACTTTCAAGTTATATAGATGCTTTAAATTTAAGAATAAAAGTTATTACAGGTTTAAAGGCAAACATTAAAAGAGCAAATGATAGTTTAATTAATTATATGGGTATTTATACTGAGTTAAATACCGATAAATTAGAAGAGTTGTTACAACTTAGAAAATCTTATGAAAATAATGTATATAGTGCTCGAATAAAACTACATAATCTTAATACTGATCTTAATGAAAAAGATGGAGCAACGGTTATAGAACGCAATAGATTATCAAACGTAATACGTAAATTTTCTTCATTAATAGATGAAATAAATCCTAAGATAGAAAAGATTGAAAAACTTGGTATGGCTGATATTAATGCATATAGCATTCTTTCAGACACTATTAGTGATATAGCATCTTATTCATCTAAAGTATCTAGTATATCTACTGGTTTTAATTCTAAAAAAGATGTGTTATAATGAAAGATATAATAGGTGAAATATGGAACAAGAGAAAAAAGCTGACAACAAAATAGAAAAAAATAAAAAGAAGAAATTAGAAGAAAAATTAGATAATGAAAGAGACTTGCTTAAAAGATTAGATGGTATAGAAGAAGAAATAACTTCTCTTAAAAAAAATATTGATAAATGTATTTCCCTTATTGGTGAATCTATAAAGGGTGGAAATATACAAAATGTGCTTGAATCAATGTTACATGATAACAATGAATATTTATTTGATACTACTGAAATTATAGAACAAGAAAGAAAATCATCACAAAAAAGAATAAATAAAATAAAAGAAGATATGAGGAAAAAAGAATAGAGGTATTAAATGCAGATAATTCTTATAAAATCTGATAGACTTTATAAGTATCCATTCCCAGTCGGAAATGTTAGTTCATACTGGATTAAAGATGTAGATGACAACGGAAATGAAAAAGATTTAATCTGTATGGAAAAGGTTAATGGAAAGTGGATACTATTTAGTAATGAAACATGCCATTTGGAAGATAATGGTGTTTTGCCACAGATTGAATTAAGACTAAATACCTTGTATAAGATAGAAATAAAAGAAGATGTAAATAATAATTATATATATATTACTAATCAAAATGATACATCTTTTGAGTCATATAAAATTAATAATGGTGAATATACTATTGGATCTTCTAGTGATCAAAATATTGAATTACCATCAAAATATATAAATAACTCACATGCTTATTTAAGTAAAAATGAAAATGGAATTAAAATACAAAATATAGAAGATAGTTTAATATTTTTAAATAATACTCCAGTTACTGATAGTGTAGTTGAAAATGGAGATACTATATTTATATATGGCTATAGGATAATTGTTATTGGGGACAATATTTTGATTAATAATCCATATAATAATATGAAAATACATTCTGATAATATAACTAAAGTAAATCTAAATGTAGAAGATAAGGAATTATTAAAAACAACAGATGATGATAGTGCAACTATATATAGTGATAATGACTATTATTCAAGACAACCTAGATTTGTTACAAGTATAAATGAAGAGGTACTTCAAATTGATAATCCACCTTCTAAGGTTACTCCTGATGATATGCCTTTAATATATACATTAGGCCCAATGTTAACTATGACTATGACATCAGCAGTTTCAATAACAACAACTATTATGAATATGACTAGTGGAAAGTCAACATGGGCTACTGCTATACCAGCACTACTAATTGCTGCTGCCATGATAGCATCTACTTTATTATGGCCTTCATTAATGAAAAGATATAATAAAAAAAGACAAATTAAATCAGAAGAAGAAAGACAAATTAAATATACTAATTATTTAGAAGAAAAGAAGAATAAAATAACTAGTATTAAAAATAATCAGTATCAAATATTAAAAGCAAACTATCCTGAACCTAAAGATTTGCAAAGTGTTATTTTAAATAAAAAAAGAAACTTATGGGAAAGACAAATTAATAGTGAAGATTTCTTAAATGTAAGAGTAGGTATTGGAACAGTTCCAGCCAAATTAAAATTAAATTATTCTACCGAAGATTTTTCAATGGTAGAAGATAATTTAAAAGATGCATTATCTACACTTACATCATCATCAACTGAAATACCTGAGTCTCCAGTAACTATTGATTTAACATTAAGAAATAAACTTGTAATTATTGGTGATAAAAAGAATAAAGAATCTATGCTTAAAAGTATAATATTACAACTTGTTACTAATCATGCATACAATGATTTAAAATTAGTATTTATGGTAAATGATAAAACAAGCGATTTATGGAATAGTGTAAAGATACTTCCTCATACTTGGAGTGACTCTAAAAATATCAGATTTTATGCTAATAACTATGATGAAATGTCAAAAATATCTTTCTATTTAGAACAAGTTTGGACTTCTAGAAAATATGATGAGAATGATGGAAAATTAACTGAAAATGATATTTCATTTAGAGATGTAAAACCATATTATTTAATTATAGTTGATAATATTAAGAAAAATAAAAATGTGGAAATAATCGATAAAATATTAAAAGAACCTAATAACATAGGATTTGGTTTAATCATTTTAAATGATAATATATCTAATTTACCAAATGAATGTAATGACTTTTTATCTGTAGATGGATTAAATTCTGCAATTATTAAAAATGATTTAAATAAAAATAATCAACAAAAGTTTGTTATGGATGATACAAAAGATATTAATCTTCCACTTATGTGTGAAAAACTTGCTAATATACCTATTAAATCTAATGATGTATTTAATGAACTAGATTCATCTGTAAGTTTTTTAGAAATGTATAAAGTTGGAAAAGTAGAAGATTTAAATATACTTGATAGATGGGAAAATAGTAATCCAGTAAACAGTTTAAGTGTACCAATTGGTATACATTCTGATGGTGAATTATTCACTTTAGATTTGCATGAAAAATTCCATGGACCTCATGGTTTAATAGCAGGTATGACTGGTAGTGGTAAATCTGAATTTATTATTACTTATATATTATCTATGTGTTTGAATTTTAGTCCAGAAGAAGTATCATTTGTATTAATAGATTACAAAGGTGGAGGACTAACCGGTGCATTTGAAAATAAATTAACTGGATTAAAATTACCTCATTTAGCAGGTACTATTACAAACTTAGATACTGCTGAAATAAATAGAAGTTTAGCTTCTATACAAAGTGAAATCAAAAGAAGACAAGCATTATTTAATGAAGTAAAAGCAAGATTAAACGAAAGTACTTTAGATATTTATAAATATCAGCAATTATATAGAGCAGGAATTATAAAAGAACCAGTTTCTCATTTATTTATAATTTCCGATGAGTTTGCTGAATTAAAAAGTCAACAATCAGAATTTATGAGTGAATTAATTTCTATAGCTCGTATTGGACGTTCTCTTGGAGTTCACCTTATCTTATCAACTCAAAAACCTAGTGGAATAGTTGATGATCAAATATGGTCAAACTCTAAATTTAAAGTTTGTTTAAAAGTACAAGAAAGAGCAGATAGTATGGATGTTATTAAATGCCCAGATGCAGTAACACTTAAAAAAGCAGGACGTTTTTACTTACAAGTTGGATATAATGATTACTTTGCTATGGGGCAAGCTGCTTATGCTGGTGCTAAGTATGTACCTAAAGATAAAGTAAGTAAAATAGTTGATAGGAATGTATCAATTGTTAATAATATTGGGGATACTATTAAGAGTTTTGAAACATCTAAGAGAGTAGAATTAGCTTCTCTTGGAGAAGAAGGAACTAATATACTTAAATATATTTGTGATGCTTCAAATAAAAAGGGAATTAAGGCTAATCAATTATGGCTTGATAAAATACCTCCTGAAATATTTGTATCTAATTTAATGAAAAAGTATTCTTATAATGCTAAGCCATGGAATATTGAAGCAATAATAGGTGAGTATGATGACCCTAATAATCAAAAACAAGGTTTATTAAAACTTAATTTCAATGATGGTGGTAATACAATAATATATGGTGTTAGTGGAAAAGAAATAATGCTATCATCTATAATATATAGTCTTATGACTACTCATACTTCTGATGAAGTAAATATGTATATTATTGATTTTGGTAGTGAGATGTTTGGAACATTCTCAAAAGCACCTCAAGTTGGAGATGTAATATTTATTAGTGATTCAGAAAAACTAAATAATTTATTTACAACTATATCAAAAGAATTAGAAAAACGTAAAAAATTATTTGTTGACTATAATGGTAACTATAATTTATATATTAAAAATAGTGGAAAAACATTACCTAGAATTATAATATTTATTAATAATTATGAATCATTATATGAAAATTATGAAGATTATGTTGATACTATATCTACGCTATCTCGTGAATGTGAAAAGTATGGTATATCATTTGTTCTTACTGCAACTGGAGCTAGTTCAGTAAGAGGAAAGACTTCTCAAAACTTCAACAATTTATATTGCTTACAATTTAATGATCCAAGTGATTACATGAGTGTTCTTGGAATTACACATGGAATGGTACCATCAGAAATTGAAGGAAGAGGGCTTGTTAAGATAGATGGAACTTTATATGAATTTCAAACTGCTTATCCATATAAGTGGGATGAAATCAATACATTTATTAAAAATGTATGTGCTCAACTTAATCAATTATTATCTAAAAAAGCATCTCAGATTTCTATATTACCAAATCATGTACGTTTATTAGATATTAACAATAATATTTCTGATATTAAGAATACTCCAATTGGTATAGAAAAATCATCACTTGCTATATCAACATTTGATTTTTCTAAATATCCAATATCACTAATATCAGGACAAGAATTATCTGTTTTAGAAAAATTTGTACCATCACTTGGACAAGTATTCCAAAATATGAGTAATGTAGAACTATACATGATTGATAGTACTGATAACATAAAAGATACAGCAACATTTGATAATTACTATAATAGTACAAATATGACTGAAGTATTTGATATATTAGAAAAATTATCTGAAGAAACTAATAAAACAAATATATTTATTATATATGGTATAGAAACATTTATTAATGCATTTGATTCAGATAAACAAAGAAAATTAAAAACATTGTTTAGTAATTTAAAAAATAAAAAGAATATTAGACTTGTAATAGCTGATGGTATATCTAAAATTAAATTATATGAATATGAAGATTTCTATAAAAATTGTGTTCAACCATCTAATGCAATATGGATTAGTAATGGAATCATTGATCAATTTACTATTAAATCATCAACATATAATAGAGAAACAAGAGGGCAAATACCTTCAGATTTTGGATATAATATTGATAAAGGAAATGCTACATTAGTTAAAATGTTAGATTTCTATACAGAAGAATAGGTGATAATATGGATTTTAAAGTATATGTTAAAATTGAAATACCAATATTAGAAAAAGAATATGAATTATTTATTCCAGTAGATAGAAGAATTCATGAAGTATTATCATTAATACTAAAAAGTACTCCAGAACTTTCAAGTGGATACTATAAAGAAAATAAACCAAATATTTATAGTAAATCAACTGGTAAGATGTATGATGTTAATGAAATTATAAAAAATACTGATATAAAAATGGGTACAAGATTAGTAATTATTTAAGAGCATTTTGAACTAGTCAAGTAAAAGTAGACAGTTTATAAAAAAGAGCATTTAAAACCCTGATTCAATTTTATATTGAATTGGGGTTTTATAATTTAATGCA